>JAISEL010000084.1 GCA_031264185.1 Deltaproteobacteria bacterium | reverse complement strand
AATAAAACTGAAAGGAGAATGCCAACTGGCAGCAATGGCTAAGGAAGAGTACCGCTTGCTGAACCGCATCCAGTTGTGAGGGAGGTGGTTTAAGGCAAGATGGGTTTCCATGCAAAAATTATGTAGCCCTAAAAAAAACCGGGAATTACGGATAATGTAATCATTGCCGTTCCTGGTCCTGAGATGGACATCTGACCGGCCGCCCCCGGCCGAATCCTGGCAATCCCATTCCTGGTCAACCGGACTCAAGGCCCAAAGTAAAACCGCATTGAAGCGGTACTCGCAGGTCAGATTAAGCTCCCAGGGGATGCCGGCCAGGTCAGTCTGAGCGAGTTCGGACAGGACAGGGCGTCGTATTCATCAATAAGAACCGCTACTTTCCGGCCGTATTTTTTATTCAGGCTTCTGATCAGTGATCCGAAAAAATCGGCTGGAGCCTCGCCGTCGGGCTCCGGGTTTTCATCTTCGGCGGTATCTTTCAATTTAGTGAGTAAATCTGACTGGACGGCGGCTGCGCTGTCCGTGGTCGCCGGGTTCAGACTCAGATGAATGACCTGATCGGGTGTCCAGTCATAATTTGAGTGCTCATGAATCCACAGTTCTTCGAAAAGCTCCCTCCGGCCGGTTAAAATGGCTTCTAAGGCGCTCACCAGGGAAGATTTGCCAACCGGCGGGGCCGGGAAAGAAAATATGTTTTTTTGTCCTGGCCGACTGGTACAGAAGCCTGGTCTTGTCGGCATAAACATAGTTGTCCAGGCGAATTTACTCGAAACCGGCTGTCCCGTCGGGCAATTCTTTTATTTCACTCATGAGCTTAACCTTTTCAGTTCAACCGGACTGCCTGAAGAATAAATCCTGATCAAATTTTGATTTAAAATCTCAAATACCGGCCTTTTACAGTCTACCGCGGCTCAGACCTCGGTGCTGATCCATTTTACTGCATTTTACATTTTAAATTTTTTAAGTCAGAAAAAGGCGGCAGTCAGGCTTTCAAGCATTTCCTGGCCACCATTCAGCCATCGGGCTGTCAGCGGCAACATAGCCAATGCCCGGTGTTTATCCCTGAATACTGTGACTGTTAAGCGTTTTTTGACCCCCCGGACTGACTTGCGGCTTGCTTGGTTCAAATTTACTGTGAAGACGGCAATACCTGGCCTTACTGAACCCCCAAAGGGCCGCCCGCGAACAGTTCTCCGTCTTTGGGTTTTCCGGCCGGCAGAGCATGGTAATTGAGCCTGGCATTCTTTCTTTACAGCCGGTTTTAGTTTTTAAGTCAGACTGCTGACGGCCTGCGTCCGGTTCGGAGACCTGTTCCGTTTGGCAGCCGCCGGAACAGGTCTTCTCTTAAAGAAGGTTAGAAGCAATCGTCAAAAATTCAGCCTCCCTGCCCGCTCTGTTCACGGTGAAGACGGCCTTTTTTATTGCGGCCTCATAGGATCGCCCGGAGCCTTACAGAAGAGAATCTTCACTTCAGCAAGGGGCGCTTTAACCTTCTAAATGGCCGTATGTCCCGTTTATGGCCTGTTTTTGAAAAACGATGTCAGGGGATGTTGACAGATAAAGGTGACAGAGAAAATATTAAGCTGCTGGCTTTGTCATGCTTTGGGGGATACTGGCGGAAAAACGCAGTTTTTATTTTCCGGCTCCAACGACTGCCGCCCATAACCTTATGGGGGTTTTTCCCTGGCCCTTCAGTCTGCGTATTAGGGTATCTGCCTCAGTTTACGGGTTTCGGGTGAATCCGCAGGGGCCGCAATTCAGCGGGTATAAGGCGGCTGAAGGCATAAGCCATTTCAGGCTGTGGGCGCTGAAAAATGGCTCAATGCTGCACAGGGTGAGCAGCAAGGCGGGTATTGCCCAAAGCCTCAAGGGTCCATGCCTGCTGTTATTCCCGCTCATTTATCAGATTCAGCTGGTATTTGTTGGATTTTACAGGATTGAAGGGGATGGCTGAGAGATGAAAAGACCTGGAAATCGTTTATTAGTGCGGACTTCCGGGCTTTATTCAGACTTACTGAGATTAGCACGCAATTTTTTCTGGCTCCTCAGGACGGACTCGAACCGCCGACCCGGTGGTTAACAGCCACCTGCTCTACCGACTGAGCTACTGAGGAACACCTCGCGTTTGGCTCTTGGCTAAATTAATTAAAACCTTTAAGCTTTAAAGCTCGGAAAGTATACGTTAGAAAAGAATCCGTGTCAAGAAAAAACGCCTGCTTTTGGGAAAATTTTTAAGCCCGAATTGGTTTTTTGGGGTTTCAGCTGACTGGCGCTTTTTTTCAGGCCGCAGTTTCATCTTTTTTCTCGTCGTTTGGACTCTCTTTCGCTGGGGGAGGATTTTGTTCCTCTGCCGGGGAGTCCTTTAGACCGGCAGGGTCATCAGCATCCTGGCTGTCCTGAAGGCCGCTTAATTTTTCCTGATAAGCCAGAGCCTCAGCCTGATAACGGCTGGCTTCGGCCGGGGAGGAAAAGTCCAGGACGGCGCCTTTACGGTCCTTCCTTTCCTCCCAGCCGAAATAGGTCAGAACGCCTCCTAAAGTGACAATAACCAGAGGCAGGAGAGCTTTGAGCAGTTCCCAGAAATAGCCGAACCAGGATACGAAAAGGGTCAGACCGCCGATGATTATCAGTAAACCTATAACAAACAATATTGGCATTATATTGGTCCTTAATCTTATCCCAAAAAGAAGAGATTAGGTGCAAAATACGTAAAAGTAAAATCAGTGCCTTAGTCCAAGGGCTTTAGTTTAAAATCAAGGCCGTTTTCCGCAGTCGGTGCAGACTCCGTCCGGACCTATTATCCCTATGCAGCTTTCGTCGGAACACAACTGTCTTTTTTTGACTTTGGCCTCAGATCTGGTTATTTTTTTGGCCAGATTCTCCCCGCAGTGGGGACAGAATTTGGCCCACAGAGGAGCCGGTTGCCGGCATTTTTCGCATTTATCGGAGGGGATTTCCGCCCCGCACTCATTACAGGTTAATTCCATAAGCCTCGCCCCGGGGGCAGTATATGATTAAAAGATCAAAAAGAAGTAGTCGGGCAATAAATAAGAAAATAGGCCTTAGGTCCATAAAAAAGTCTGGCGGAAAAAGACAGACATTTAGCCCAAAGCCCCGTACCAGCAAAGAGGACAGCAGGACAGCTCAACCGGGCTGTTTGGTGTGTCCCTGATTGAGCCTACATATTACTGTTATCATACCTAATCGGCTGGGAAAAATCCAGTTCTCATTTGCCTCTGGACAAAACTGCCCTGGTATTAATCGGATAGAAATTGGGCAATGCTGATAACCTTAAATCTATTTTCAAAAGTTTATTCAAGATTAATTTGCTATATAGCTTTTTGATGAAAATAATTCGGCCCATTGGTTTACAACCGGGCGCTTCAGGCGGTATAATTGACTTAAAGCCTGAGGGTCTCTTTAGGTTGACAGATTAACCAAAAATGGGCTAGTGTTCAAGCGGGGTATCAAGCCCCCGGCCTGCGGTTCCAAGGCCGGTCTGACCGGCGCAGGTTATTTTTATTGGGCCTTTTTTAGTAACATCGGTTGATTGTACTTTTTTAGATTATTAAAATCTATAATATATTGTCAGTATTAAGCGGTTTCGGGCCTTTTTTAATCTGTTGACTGAAGGCCCGGGACATAGCCGGTTTTTTGAAGGTTAGTCCAAGTGAGACGAATTGCCCTGGCCACAGCCGCCCCAGGACAGATCCTGGCTGAAAAACTCACCCGCCATGATGGGGTCCTTTTGGCTAATCAGGGGGCGGAGGTGACGGAAGGGCTGCTCCGAATGCTGGCCCGTCAGAATGTGGAAACCATCATGGTGGAAGAATCTGACAGCCGCACCCCGGAAGAGGTCATGGCCGACTATCAAAGGTTCAGAGATGATTTAGACACCCGGTTTGTGAGGGCGGACAGTCAGCCGGTTCTGATGGCCCTGAAAAAAACCATGATTTTTATAGCCGAAAAGGACCGGGACGAAACTTTGGCCCTTCTGGCCCCGTTGCCTTCCGCCGACCCGGCCGGGTCGGCCGTCTCCCCGCCTCAGGGGTAAGTCAATGTCGCCTCCGGTAGTTCAAGACAGGTTACAGGCCAAGAAAGAAGTCCGGCGGATTAAGAATCTGCCCACTGTGCCCGGTATAGTGGCCAAGATTTCCCGGATGGTGGAAAATCCCGAAACTTCGGCCGCCGAGGTCGGCCGGCTTATCTCCCAGGATCAGGTTCTCTCGGCCAAGGTCCTGCGCATGGCCAACAGCGCTTTTTTCGGCATGTCCCGCAAAATAAGCTCCATTTCCCAGGCTCTGGTCATTCTGGGATTTGATGTGGTCAAAGGTCTGGTTTTAACCAGTTCTGTCTTTGATATGATCCAAAAGAGTATGGCCGGATTATGGGAGCATTCCATCGGCTGCGCGGCCGCTTCCGGAGCCGTAGCCACTTTGCTGGGCCGGGACGACGCTGAGGAAATCCTGGTGGCCGGCCTTCTGCACGATTTGGGCAAAGTCGTTCTGGCCCTGAACCTGCCCGAAGAAATGAAGATAGTCCGGGAGAAAGTAGCTTCCGGACCGGTTCTTTTTTACGAAGCTGAAAATGAACTGCTTGATTTTGATCATTGCGACCTGGGCCAGTGGCTGGCTGAGCACTGGAACCTGCCGGAAAGTTTAGCCGAGCCCATGCGCCTTCACCATAAACCGGAAAAGGCGGTTTTAAAACCCGAATGCACGGCCATAGTTCATATGGCTGACATCATTATCCGGGCCAAAGGCTTTGGGAACGCCGGGGATATCTTAGTCCCCCCGATCTCTATGGCGGCCTGGGAGATGCTGGGTTTAAGAAGAACAGATTTTCTGCCGATTCTGGAAATCCTGGAACCCAAACTGGCCAGTCTGTGCGATCTGACCAGCATAAACTAACCGCCGGCCGAAAGCTTTTGGTGGCTCTGCCCTGGGTCATATTAAGTCTGGGCCTGGATTTAGCCACCAAACAGCTGGTTTTAAGGGAGTTTACGCTTCTGGAAGTCAGACCTGTAACCGGGTTTTTTAATCTGGTCCTGGTGGAAAACCAGGGAGCGGCTTTCAGTCTGTTTTCTGGGGAAGGATCTTATCAGGGCCTTAAAATGGCTCTTCTGGCTGTTCTGGCTATGATTCCCCTGATCTATTTCTTCCTGGACGCCAAAAGGTCGTCGGTGTTAGCGGCCTTAGGTCTGATCCTGGGAGGGGCGCTGGGCAATATCCACGACCGGTTGCGCTATAACGCCGTAGTCGATTTTCTGGATTTTCATTACCTGGATCATCACTGGCCGGCTTTCAATGTAGCCGATACCGCCATTGTGGTGGGAGTAGGACTTCTTTTATGGGCCGGTTTTAAGGAAGGCCGCTCGGTCTAGGTCGTTTTTCAGTTATATTTGAGGTTTTTTGTGTCTTTTGTCATTGTTGCCGAAGCCAATCTGGCCTTGGCCAATTTTGCTGCCAGTACCCTCATCCAGGCCGGGTTTGAGTCCCGAGGCGTGGACAGTCAGGCCGAGGCTTTGGCCATCAGTATGGAACGCCGGACGGATCTGGTCCTGACCGATTTTTATCTGGCCTCCGGGGACGGACTGGGACTTATCTCGGCCCTGAAAAATAAGTCGCCGGAAACCGTTGTCATCCTGACCACCGGTTTAGGCAACGAGGAGTTGGCCCGGACGGCCTTAATCAGCGGGGCTTTTGACTATATTGTCAAAGGCCAGAATTATTATTTGGAATTGCCGGCTCTGGCCGGAGCGTTTATTGAAAGATACCACAGGCTCCGGACTTCGGCCGATTCAGATGTCCAGAGGTACCGCCTCCAGGCTCAGGTTGAACTGTCCGGCTGGCTTGATCACAATTTTAAAAACATCCTGTCCGCCGTCATGGGCTCTCTGGCTCTGATTGATTTTAATAATCCCGATCAGACGGCGGAAAAAAGACAGGAATATCTGGCCGACAGTTTGGACAGCTTAAAAAGCGCGGTTGGGCTTTTAGATTCTCTGACCGCCATGACCAATGTGGTTTCGGAAGACTACGAGCCTGAACGCCAGAGCATTGTGGTCGGGGCGGTGGTGGACGAGGCTTGGGAAAAAGTTAAAGAGATGGTCAGTAAGTCTGGCCAGACCTCCTTAAAGAAAGCTTTGGGGCTGATTAACTTTTTAAATAATACCCGCTGGCTGCCGCCCCAGCAGGGTGTCTACCGTGACCTTCTGACTATTCTGGAGGCTCTTTTGACTAACGCCGCCGAAGCTATGGTGCAGACTCAGGATCCCAGGCTGCTGGTGACGGTGGAAAAACTGGGCAATTTTTTAAAGTTTGTGGTCAGAGATAACGGCCGGGGCATGGACGAAAAAGTTCAGCGCCACGCTTTTGAGCCTCTGTTTTCCACCAAAGGTCAGGTCGGGGTCGGCTTGTCCCTGACTATGGTCAGAGCTTTAGTTGACCGCCACTCCGGGGAAATTCATCTGGAATCAGCCTTAGGTCAGGGCACCGCCGTTGACTTTACATATCATGTCGGAATCTGAGCTGAATTTACCGCCCCCTGACCTTCTGCTCCACGTCTGCTGCGGCCCCTGCGCGGTTTGGCCGGTCAAAACCATACTGGATTTAAGTCCCCGGACGGATCTGAGGCTGTGGTTCTATAATCCGAATATTCAGCCATTAAATGAGTTCAGGCGCCGCCGGGACGGACTGGCTTTTGCCGTCTTTCAGCTGACCGCTCTGATGGGTCCGTCTTTCAGCGGACGGCTTAAGGCCGATTTTTCTCCGCCTTATGAGCAGGAAAAATTCCTGGCCGTGGCCGCTGTCAATCCCCGGCCTCCGGAGCGCTGCGCCGGCTGCTATGAACTGAGACTGCTGGCTGCGGCCCGGGCGGCCAAAGATAAAGGCCTTTTGCATTTTTCCACGACTCTGCTTTTCAGCAGGCAGCAGAAGCACGAGTTAATAATCCGGGCCGGACAGAAGGCGGCCGGGATAACCGGAGTTAAGTTTTATTACCAGAACTTTCGGCTCGGCTGGTCGGAAGGACGGGCTATGGCCAAAGAATTTGGCCTGTATCGTCAAAATTACTGCGGCTGCGTTTACGGAGCCGAGGAACAGGGTTAGTCCGTTCCGTCCGGGGGCAGGATCTGATTTTGGTCAGGAGGTGAAATTCCTCGGATGACGTCTTTGAGGTTTGCCGTCGGCCGGGCGGCCCTCCGGTTCCGGTGATTTGCATGAATCAAACAAACAGCTGATTTCGGAAGTCGCAAGTCCGGTTCCCTGTGAATCCGGAAACCCGCTCAGAGTCGGTGCCGGGTGCGTTCTGAACGGCGCCGCTGACGTTTTCATTGCTGCGGAACCATTGGCCGGTCAGCGGTGCGCGGCCGTTGGGGCTGCGTTAAGCTGAGGCGTCTTAATTCTTCAAGCTGGAGATTACCGGTTACAAGCGGAGCTCAAAGGTCTGCCGCAGGTTTGCCGGGCTGCTGTAAGCCGGCCTCTCTGCCTTCCGGGCTCAAGGAATTGGACGGGCGGGAATCCGTATGCAGCTCTGGAAGCTGCGGAAGAAGGTGAAGACCGGCTCTGAAACCGGCGAAAGCTCGGAATGCGCAGGGAACAGGCGCGGATGCGGGATAACGCCCGTAAGGGGCTTTGGCGCACGGGCCCGTATCCGGATTTTCTTCAGGCCGATGACCGGCGGCTATAGGGATAACCGGCAGGCGCTTAGGGGCTTGAACTCTTCGGAGAGCTGCGAATCCGGACCTGATAGTCTGCGTTTAACCGCCGCCGTGCGCCAGACGGCATGTCCGGCGGTGCGGGATTGGGCTGGCGGGAGCCTGTCCTCCGCCTAATGCCGGAGATTTGTTGAAAACGGTGCTGCCGGACTGCCCGGAGTATGGAGAATACAATAATCTTAATCTTCAGTCAGGTCACTGGCATCAGGCCGCCGGGAACCGAAACTGCTGTAATGCCGGCCGTTGAAGAGCTCTTTGGGCCTGCTGGGCGCCGAGGCTGTCCGGCGCCTGAAAACGTCCGAACAGTCTGACGGTCCAGGGTTAGAAGTTCCGGAACACTTTTCTGCCCGGCTGGATCTTCGGTTCGCGCCTTGGAGTCATGGGGAGCATTGGACGGGAGATTCTGATTATGGCGGACGGCCGAAATGACAGCGGCGCAGGCCAAAAGGCTGGAGATAGTTCCGAGGGCCGAAAAGAGACAGCCCGTTTGCTGAAGGGTCTGTATCAGGCCTGTATCCTAAGCAAAGAGGCTTACGTCGAAGGCCTGGCTCATTTCCGGATCATCCCCGGCCGGCAGGATTGGACAGTTTTTTTTCGGCAGGCCTTGCCTCTGGCCGGAGTGCTTTGTTTTTTTGCCGGTCTTCTTATGTTTCAGGCTGGGAATTGGCCGGGTTTAGGCCGGTGTTTTAAATTCGTCCTCTTAGAGGCTGTTTTTGCCTGCTCCGGAGTTGCCGCCCTGACCGGACGGGACCGGCGAACAGCCGGCTTGGGGGTTTTAGGGGCGGTTCTGGCCGGCGGGGTCATGCTGGCTTTTTTCGGCCGGACTTACCGGACAGGGATCTGCTCCTGGGAATTTTTTCTGGCCTGGTATCTGCTGACTTTACCTTTCTTTCTTTTAACACGCGGTACAGTTTTGGGGCTGATTCTGTGGATCACCGGCAGCTTTTCGCTGGCTCTTTTCCGTTGGCCTGGGGCAGCAATACGGTTTTGGTCTGGGCTGCCGTTCTTTGAAGCCGGGATAGACGCTTTTTTTCCTCTTCCAGTTGATTGTCTGGGGCCTCTGGGAAACCCTCCACTGGCTCGAAAGCCCGGAGACACGGGAAGAAAATGGGGCCGTAGGTGATTCGGCGCTGTACAGGTTTTTCTTTCCTGCCTCGGATCCGCCCTTTGATCCTGGACGCTATTTGACTCGTGCGGCGGGTACGGTCTGTTTAGCCGTAATTACCTGTAAAATCATGTTTTTTCTGAGTTCACTTTTCTCTGGTTATATTCGCCTGGATGCGGTCAGAGTTAGCGTTCTTCTGGCCGTCTATGGGCTGATTGAGATAGGGCTCTTCAGCTATTTCAGCCTGAAGAAGCTCGACCTCTACTTTCTGTGTCTGGGCCTCTTCAGTCCGGCCGCCGGCCTGCTGACATTTTTCCTGCTCTTGGGCCTTAACGTGGAGTCGTGGAGGGAACTTTGGGAGAGCAGGTGGTATCTTTGCGGTTTGGCGATGGCGGCGGTTTTTCTGGGAGCCGGGAAGCTGTTTTTCATTATGAAGCGGCGGGTTTTGGAACACCTGGAATATATGACCGGACATTCGGAACGGCCTTCCGGGGTCTCAGCTCCCGTCAGGGTCCGGGTCAAAGCCGGCGCTCAGGTCCGGGAATGGCTGCTTGGACGTGACGAACTCAGCAAAGGTGAAGCGGAGACCTTCTTAGCCGAAGATCAGGATAACAAGCATTATAACGCTGAATCCGCAGCTGATGAAGACCCTGAGGACAATGCAGTCTGCGCCCGGACGGAGTCAGCCCAGCCTTGGTTCCTGTCAGCCGTAATGGTCCCGGGACTTCTTCTGGGGGCTCTTTTTTTGCTCATTATCTCTTTACTTTACTTGTTTGAGAACTTTCGGTCTGACGGATTACTGTGGGTGCTGGGCTTTTGCGGTCTCGGTCTTTGTGCCCTTGGGTTCTGGGTCGGGCGTGCCAGGAGCTTTCTGGTCCGTCAGGCAGGTCTGGTTCTGATTATTGTCGGGTTGATTCTGGCTTTTTGCCGGATAGTCAGCTACGACTGGCGGAGTCTGTCCGTTTTCCGAACTGTCAGCCGCTATTGGTCCGAAGACGCAGCGACCTTATTTTTCGGAGTGCTGACTTTCTGGGGGTGCCTGAATCTGGCGGACTGGCCAAGGAGAACGGGCAGGCAGGCCCGGTCGGCCTGCAGTCTCAGGAGGTTAACGCCGGATAAGCCAGGCAGCGCGGAAGAAGGCGCACTTTTCTTTTTTTTGGCCGCCGGGCTGCTGGTCTGGCTTCTTGCGGATCGTGCAGGCGGCGGGCTGCTCTGGCATCTTATTGATCGTGCATACGGGATTAAGGACTTGTCCTGCGGCATTGCGGCCGGTCTTCTGGCCGCCTCGGCCGTCTCCGCCTGGGCGCAGACAGGGCCGAAGGGTGTCCGTCTGGCCATAGGGATCATACTGGCCGGTTTGTCTTGGGTTTTCGCGCCTTTGGGGCTGGGCCTGACTATGTTTCTTTATGCCCGGAGATGCGGCCGGCGGGAGCTGGCCGCCGGAGCTTTAGTTTATCTGGGGGCAGCTGGGATTTTGTACTGCACCCAAAGAGACGTAAGCCTGGCCTCTAAGGCCGCCTTTTTGTTCAGCCTGAGCGGCTTGTCTTTTCTCGGGCTGGTCATAAACCGGCGCCGTTCAGCCAATGGGCCCCTAAAGACCGGCATTGAAACTGAAACAGAAGCTCTAATTGAAAACTCCGTAGACTCCCCTAAATCAGAGCCGATTGACGGCCTTACGGCTTCGGAATCAGGCTTTTTCAGGCGTCTGGGGCTGCGGCGTCTGATCATATTGGGGATTATGGTCATCGTCCTGCTGGCTTTTAATGCGGCCGTGTTCTTTAAGGAGAGGATCGCTGACCGGGGCGGGAGCATGATATTAAGCCCCGAACAGGATACTTTGCAAGTGCCCGAACAAGTCCCTGACTAAAGAGACCATCCTCTGTCTCCGCTGGAGGGCTGCTGCCTCCGGCTGAAACTGGCGGGGGAGCGCAGTCTGGAGAAAGTGTCCGGTCAGTTCCCTCAGCTTCCGCCCAAAGGGTCGGCAGTGATGGCCCAAGACCAGGGGGCAGCCAGGTTTCAGCGCTTCTGTGCGGGAGAACCCTTGGGGACAGGTGAAATCCTTTTGGGCTGTCAGGGCTGTCCAATGGATGTTCCCGCTCAGGCAGCGGAAGCTTCTTTACTGCAGAAGGTTCTCCGGCTGCCTGTGATCAGGCCTGTTATGAGTACCTGCGGGCTAATCCTGGCGGTGAAGCGGTGATTGTCTGTTTGCTTGACCGTAACCGGCAGACAGTCAGTCCCAGATAGTCTGCCCTGAGAGCCGGCCTCAATTGGCCGGCCAGCCGCCTGGCATATGACCCGAGGACAGTTGATCCGGCGTCCGGCAGCCTCCGATTTGAGGGATAAAGATGCCTCAGTCTGACCCGGGCGTCTGAGTTTGTAAATTGACTGTTCTGCGCTGTGAAAAGGTGCGGTTTTGGCCCGGGAACTCCGCTGGCAAAAGCCGCGCTGCCGTGTGACAGCGGAGGATCTTAAAGTCAACAGCATGTCAGAACCGGCTGCCGGAACTCAGGAGGAAGATTCACGGCAGAAACGTCAGGGCTGAAAGTGGTCCCTGTACGGCTGTTCCTGACCGGAGCCGGGCTGTTTCATAACCCTACTGCCTGTAAGCCGGCTGACAGAGGCGGCCGGCTGAACTGAATTCCGCCGCACTGCGGCCGCCAGGCCGGAGAACCGTAAAACCCAGGCTGAATTCAGATGCTTTAACTGAAGCTGTGAAAAAACGCCGGTCTGGACGGCGCGTTAAATCTTTTGGCGGCCGGGCCGCCGCCGTTCCTGCCTGGCGGATCAGACGCCAGCCGGCCGGTGAAGCAGGAACCCGCCGGTGAGACCGGGAGGTTAAAGTTTCCGGCTTCTTGAGAATCCCCCGGCTTTAAGGCGGGGGAGGGTGTCAAGAAGCCCGGCAGAGGTTTTCAGGTCAGATTCTCTACCCGAATGAGACGGGTCGGGGCCGTTAAAACATCTAACTTGTCGGTCTCGGCCAGAGCGGTCTGGAGATTTTTCTCTCCGGCCTCATGGGTCAGCATGACCAGAGTCACTCCGCCCCGTTTAGGGCCGGAGCCTTTTTGGATGACCTGGGCGATGCTTATGCTGTGCTTGCCCAGTATGCCGCTGATGGCCGAAAGAACTCCCGGTTTATCGACCACCGTAAAACGGAGAAAATACCGCAGGCGTATCTCGTCCTGGGGCCTGACTGCCCAGGACTGCAGGTGCTTCCAGCCCAGGGCCGGAACCTGAGGGGCGGCTCCTGGCTGAAGATCCCGGGACGTTTCAATGATGTCGCCGACTACGGCCGAGGCTGTCGGCATCATGCCGGCTCCGGCGCCGGACAGGAAAATATCCCCGCAGGCGTGGCCCCGGATCATGACCGCGTTCATGACGCCTGAGACTCCGGCCATGAGGTGTTTGGCCGGCAGCATGGCCGGATGGAGGCGGATCTCCAGGCGTCCGCCTGGGTCTAAAGCGGAAGTGGCCAGAAGCTTGATTACAAAGCCGAACTCGGCGGCGGAAGAAAAATCGTCCGGTTCCAGGCGGGTGATGCCCTCAACGTGAAAATCCGCCAGCTGCGGCAGAACTCCGTAAGCCAGAGCTGTTAAAAGGACCAGCTTGTGGGCGGCGTCAAAGCCTTCCACGTCATTGGTCGGATCGGCTTCGGCATAGCCGGACTCCTGGGCCTCGGCCAAGGCATCCTGGAAAGTCAGACCGTCCCTGGTCATACGGGTCAGAATATGGTTGGTCGTTCCGTTTAAGATACCTGAGATGCTTTGGATGCGGTTGGCGGGCAGGCCCTCTTTTAAAGTTCGGATAACTGGGATAGCTCCGGCCACGGCAGCCTCAAACTTAATTTCCCGGCCGGTCTCGGCGGCTTTGGCGAAGATTTCCCGGCCGTGGACAGCTAGGAGGGCCTTATTGGCCGTTACCACGTGCTGCCCGGAAGTCAGGGCTTTTAAAACCAGAGTCCGGGCCGGTTCCAGGCCGCCCATAAGTTCCACCACCACCGGAATGTCTGGCTGGCCGACAATCTCTTCCGGATTGGTTGTCAAAATGCCTGCCGGCGGACTGAAGTTCCTGGGGGAATTTAAATCCCGCACACAGACTTTGGCCAGTTTTATGTCGTGTCCGAGTTTCTGGGCCAGTATCTCCGCCTCTTCCATGATTATCTTGGCCACCCCGGAACCCACGGTACCCAGGCCAATCAGTCCCACATTAGTCGTTGTCAAGGAAGTCTCCTCGTAAATGGTAAGTTTTGGGCAGTTATGCCCGGCTCAGGCTAAAAAATCGGCCGCCATCTTAAAGACGCGGTCCATCTGTTCGTCGGCCTCGGTTTTGCCCGGACCGGCCGGCGGGAAAGGATCTTCGTGGCGGTAACGGTAGGGCAGATCTATAACTTCCACCCTGATGCCAATGTCTCTCCGGCTGCCCTGGAAAGTGCCGATGATTTCATAAGGGGGCACAACCTCGTCCTGGGCCAGAGCCAGAGCCAGGATTCTGTCGGCCAGAGCCTTAAACCGGGCCTCGCGGTAAAGGCGGTCCAGGCGGTAATTAAGTAAGCACCGGAAGTTACGGCCCACGGGCATAGAGTCCGACAGATAGCGGTCCAGCTCGGGATCGGTTCGGCGGTGGGAGTCTAAATGCTCGACCAGAAACGAATAGAGCTGAACATCGGCCTCGCTGTCTAAAATGAACTTGGTCACCGGAGACAGCCGGTTAAAGACCGGACCGCCGCAGAAGGCCACCAGTCTGGAGTCGGAAAAAAGTCCGTCTTCGTCGGTAAAAAGCACGATCTCCGATAACAAAGTGCCGATGGAGTAAGCAAAAAAACTGACCGGAGCCATAGGGTCAATGCCCGGATGACGGCTTTCTCTGATTGTTCGGACGAGGTCCAGGATATCATAATATGACACCAGACCGGACCAGAAAAACCGGGCCGGATTGGCGTGGAGCCTGATGCTTATAGCCGCGTTGGACAGAGTTGACTGAAGGAGATCGGGATATAAACTCTGGCGCTCGCTGCTGACTTTCCGCATGGCCCGGGCGTTGTTCCAAAGTTTGGGGGCCCGGTTCATATGAAAAGCCAGGGGAAACAGTAAAACCCCGTGGCCGGTGCGCTTAACGAGCTGGGCGGCCCACGGCAGATATTTGGACCAGCTGCGTTCGTTAAAGCCGTGAAGCAGGAAAATAAGCTTATCGGCTTTTTCCTTATCCTCCGGCAGCATGAGGTGGTAACGGAAACAGCGGTTTTCGTCAACAGCCAGATCCGGCAGATGATACAGGCTGTAAAAATCCGGTTCAGCGAAAGTAGGGCCGGTTTTAAGCGCCCCCTGGCCGGAGCCGGTTTTTTCCAGAAGAGTGTGCCCCTGGGAAGTAAAGGAGTAGTTTTTAACTTTAATGCCCCGGCCCAGACTAAGTTCGGCCGGTTCCAAAGAGATTTCCGAGCGCAAGGCCGACAGGCCTACAGTAGAATGCATGAATACTTTCCGGCATAGAAAATTGGCCGAAGACAGCGGCCCCTATATTATACTGACCAAACGTCAGAATTAAGGCAGTGAAAGGGTCATAAACCCCGGCTCAGTGTCGGGATCTCGGTTAAGCCCCTGATACAGGGGATCTCGGTACCGGGCAAAGGACTGGGTGTCGGAAACATTCCAGGACAACAGTTTTCCGCCCCTCTCCATAGTGATTTTAAGTTCAGCCGGATAATCGACCACAATGTCCCCCTGTTTCAGGACGCTCTGATCATACCGGGCCACCGGAAGCAGGGCAATATGAACTGCTCCGCTGCTGTCTGTGACCGCCCGGCCGTTTTCCGGAGATATTAATCTGACCGGAGGGGCGGCCTCAATATTAACAGCCGCCCCCGCTACCGGTGCGTAAGAATCTTCCTGTTCAAAAACCAAAGTCAGTTCCCGGCGATCGAAAACCGGGGCCTGGGTTCCGTAAAGACCGTTATCAAAAGGAGCCGGGTAAGCGCAGCCTAAAAAAAGAATCAGTAAAAGGGCCGAACCTGTTCCGGGGCCGTTAAACAGCCTGGGCCGCCTGGGCAATTTGGGCATTGGGGGCAATAGAGGTCTCGCTTCTGGGTTCCCGGTTTTTGCGGGATTTCTGGCGCCTTCGGTGGTCGCCGTTATGGCCGTTGTAACTGCTGGGGTGTCCGGCATGGCCGCCGCTGCCGGGTCCGGAATGGGGGCCGTGACTCTTATCGTGGCCTGAGCCGTTATTCTGGTGGCTTTGAATTCCGCCGTTGGAGCCGCCGTTCTGGTGACCGTTGTAATTGGAGCCGGAATTAAAAAGACCGCCCTGACTTGAGTAATGGCCCAGAGCGGGGCCGGGCCGCATGTCCCGGTATTCGGTTTCTTCTTCGCCGTCTTCGCCGGATTTGGCCACCTGCCCTGGTTTTAAGGTGTCACCTTCCTGGGTCCGGCGGTAAGTATCTATCTCCCACTGGCCAGGGGAGAGGCAATTGTCGCCGGTCACAATTATTCTGGCCCGGTGGCGCTCTTCTAAGCGCAGCAGATCGGATCTTTTGTAATTGACCAGGAAGTTGGCTGCGGCCGGATAGATGCGGGCTCTGATTTCCCCCACTTCTTTGCGGGAAAAAAGCAGATGGGCCACTTGCCTGAGGAAGGCCAAAGAGGCGCTTTCGGAAGTTTTAACCAGACCCCGGCCCTGACAGTGAGGGCAGATGGCAAAAGAGCCCAGCTCAATGGAGGGTCTTAATCTCTGGCGGGTCAGTTCCAAAAGGCCGAATTTGGAGATATTGCCGAAATCGGTCTTGGCTTTATCAACTTTGGCGGCCTCTCTAATCCGTCTTTCCACGTCCCGGCGGTGCTTTTCTTCGCGCATGTCAATAAAATCGACCACCACCAGACCCCCTAAATCCCGGAGCCTCAGCTGGCGGGCCACTTCCTCGGCCGCTTCCAGATTGGTGACAAAGGCGGTTTCCTCTAAACTGCCTTCCCTGGTGCCTTTGCCTGAGTTGACGTCAATAGACACCAAAGCCTCGGTCGGGGTAATGACTATGGAGCCGCCGCTTTTAAGCTTAACCGTGGTCTGAAAAATGGTCGACAGCTGCTCTTCCAGCTGATGCCGGGCAAAGATGGGCCTTTTTTCTTTATGGAGGCGGACGATCTTCTGCTGACCCGGGGCAATGGATTTGATGTAATCGGCAATCTTCTGCCAGGTGGCGTGGTCGTCGACTAAAATCTCCCGGACCTCGGAAGTATAGTGGTCCCTTAAGATTTTAATGGCCAGATCCTGTTCCCGGTAGACGAGGCTGGGGGTCGGAGCTTCCTGAGCCTGACGGCGGATGTCTTCCCAGAGATTGTGGACCTGATAAAGATCTTCGGCCAGTTCCTTTTTGGAGTGTTCCTCGGCCACAGTCCGGACAATATAGCCGCAGCCCTCGGGCACCGGCAGGTCTTCGGCAATGCTTCTCAGGCGCTGGCGCTCTTTGTCGGATTCTATCTTCCGGCTGACTCCGACGTGATCTTTGCCAGGGGTCAGAACCACAAACCGGCCGGCAATGGAAATAAAGGTGGTCAGGGAGGCCCCTTTAACCCGGCCGGGCTCTTTTAGGACCTGAACCAGAATGGGCTGGCCTTTTCTGAGGCACTTTTTAATGTCCGGAGTTCTGCCTCCGTCTTCCAGAAAGTATTCCGGGTGGATGTCAGCCAGCTGCAAAAAACCGTTTCTGTCCTGGCCGAAGTTAACAAACACAGCCTGAAGGCTGGGTTCTATATTCTGAATGACCCCCTTGTATATGTTACTTAAGCTTTGCTGTCGGTAACCGGCGTCGGAGTAGTATTCCTGCAGGCGGCCTTCTTTGTCGAGCATGGCCACCCGGCACTCTTCCGGATCCGAGGCGTTGATGATGATTTTATCCACCAGTTCTCCTTGTACGGTGTGTGGACTCCGGTCCTGGCGGTCAGCCGGCCGGGTTATTGAAGTTAAAAACCTGATACATAAAGGCTTCCAGCCTGGCCTGGGTATTGGTCTGACTTTGGCCGTCAAAGGCCAGATTTAAAACCGGCAGGCCTTTTGATTCAGACCTCAAGCGGTTAGTCAGGCCGCCGACCACCATGCCCGGCATGCAGGTGAAAGGCATGATGTTAACCAGACCCCGAGCCCCGTGCCGGTAGAATTCCAGCCCCTTGCCCAGGGATAAAATAGCTTCGCCCTGAAAAGTGCGATCGAGAAATTTCTCGCCCAAGCCGACCACTTCTTTAATGGGCGGCTCCTTGACCGGGCCGGGGTAAAAATCCCGCCAGGCTGCGGCCAGGCCGGCCAAATCGTACTGCTGTACCAGTAATGTTAAAACAGCGGCCATCTTTTTGCGCCACAGTCCTTGGCGGGACGCCCGCATGCTGTTAACGAACCCGGTATAAAACACCCATTCCGTAAAAGGCGGAGCCACCACTTCGGCTCCCAGGTTTTCCAGGCGGATGATAACCTCTTCGTTGGCAAAACGGTTGGAACGGACGTAAATTTCACCTAAAACGCCCACTTTAGGTTTGGGCGCCAGACCGTTAATTTTGGCTCTGGCCGATTCAAAGCGCTCCCTGGCCCGGCCCATGGATTTTTTAACTGCTTTGGGGTTTTGTTCCAGGGCGGCGATCAGATCATTTATTGACTCGCGGTAAGCTGTCTCGGCCAGTCCCCGGCAGTTTTCCCTTGGCCGGGTATGGAAAAGGGCTTTTTGCAGTAAGTCCGTGGCGGCCAGTGACAGCCAGACAGCCCGGGAGAGAGAGTTTTTGGAACCGCTGCCGGCCTCATTTAAAGCTTTGTACATGCCGCCTGTCTGATCTAATGCTATTACATCCAGATTGGCAAAGCCCATTCTTTGCATGATTAAAGAAATATACCGGCTGTACTGGCCGAAGCGGCAGGGGCCGTTAGAGGAGGGCATAAATAAAGCCGACTTTTCCGGGTCAAAGCCTTTTTGCCTGGTGATTTTTATAAAATCGCCCACAGTCAGAATTAAAGGGAAGCACTCTTTGCCCGAAGTCTGAGACCGGCCTAAATCAATGGTTTCGTGGTCCGATTCCGGCAGGGAGACAGCCTCAATTCCGGCTGACCTCAAAGCTGCGGCCACAGCCAGAGTATGGTCGCACATGGGCGGAATGTAGATGGTCTGACCAGGTTTGGGGCCTGGTCTCGTGGGCAGAGCGGGGGCTTTGGAAGATGCCTGAATAAATCCGGAGCGGGCTTTCCGGGCCGCCAGAGAATCTAAAAAAGCCTCCAGGCGGGTAACGGCGCCCACATCGGAGGAGTGCTCGTCAATCTCTATTTCCAGAAACGGTTTAGCGCCCATTAAGTGCTTGAAAAAATGGAGAATAAAAGAATCGGGCCCGCAGCCGAAATTGGAAATATAAAGCCCTTCCAGTCTGGGGTCGGCGGAAATGGCGGCGGCGGCGGCGGTTATTTTTTGTCCGTAGCGCCAGTAGTGGCTTTTAGATTCCGGATGGCTGTTATTTAAAGGCAGAAAATCCAGAGGCATGCCCAAAACGTCCAGACCGGCCAGTTTCTGGCTTAATCTTAAATTTAACCCCGGATCAAAACCATTGTAAGGCCGGGCCACCACCACCATGGCCACTTCATCGTGCCCCAGCGCTTCTAAGATCTCTTTGCCTTTCTGGCGCAGGCGTCTGGCGAAATTGTCCTGGGCCAGAAAGGCTTTTTGGAGGGCATTTTTAGTATCCCGGGACGAGAGGCACAATCGGGCCGTCAAAGAGATTAAGCTTTTCAGTAAAGCTTTTTCCCCTTCCCCAAAGAAGACAGGGCCGGTCAGTAAGTACGGCTCGGTGATATCTAAAGCGGCCGGGGCCGTGTAGGCCAGAGACTGGGCGTAAGGGCAGGCTGCGTTGTCCCGGGCAGGGCCGGTTTCGTCGGGCGGCAGGTTGACGACCGAAGGCAGGAAGATGTGATCTAAATCTTTTTCCCTGAGATTCAAAAGATGGCCGTGGGCCGCTTTAATGGGAAAGCAGAACTCTCCCTCGGTCCTTTCGCAGCCCTTATGAATGGTGGTCTTGTTGGTCGGATCTGACCAGACCGGCTCGTAGCCTAAATTAGCCCAGAAAACGGACCAGAAGGGGCCCATTTCGGCAAAGAACATGGTCCGGATAAGACCTAAGCGTCCTTTTTTCTGTGTTCGGCCGGAATTAAAACCGTCCAGTAAAGATAAAAGTTCCGGACAGCCGAAGGCGGCTTCTTCCCTGAACCGGAAGAGATCGGGATATTTGGCCGGGCCTTTCCGGCGGGCCGTATCTTCGTAACGGTCGCAGCGGGAACCGTAATAAAAAGGCCTGCCGCCTTCCACGGCCACCTGGCGGATCTCACAGCGGTTGGCGCAGTGGCGGCACTCAAAACTTTTTATCTCATAGCCGCGCTTGCTCAGATCAAAACCCACAAAGCTTGATTTCTTCCAGGTCCGGCGGTCCCGGGCAATTAAAGCCGCCCCTACTGCGCCGGTCACGTCGGCGTTATCAGGCACAGTGACCGGGCGGCCCATTTTAGCGGCGAAAGCGGCGGCTACTCCTTCATTAAAGCTGGTTCCGCCCTGAAAGAAGATCCTCCGGCCGACGGCTCTCGTTTCCACCACCCGGCCCAGATAATTGGCTACAATTCCATGGCAGAGCCCGGCCGTCAGATCTTTTAAATCTTCCCCGTTTTGCTGGTGGTGGATGAGATCCGACTCCATAAAAACGGTGCATCTTTCCCCTAAGGCCACAGGACCGGAACTGGCCAAAGCCGCCGCTCCGAACTCTTCTTTAATTTGGAGCCCCAGTTTATCGGCCTGCTCTTCCAGAAAAGATCCCGTCCCGGCGGCGCAGGCTTTATTCATCATAAAGTCAGTGATAACGCCTTTCTGGAGAGAGATATACTTAGAATCCTGGCCCCCGATCTCAAAGATGGTGTCCACGTCCGGATCAATGCTGACCGCAGCCGTGGCCTGGGCCGTAATCTCGTTGACCGTCAGATCGGCCCCCAGGTAATCGGCCGAAAGGTAACGGCCCGAGCCGGTCGTACAGGCCCCCAGAATCTCGGTTTTGCCTTTGACTTCGGGCAGGATATTGGCCATGGCCAGAGCTAAAGCTTCCAATGGCCGTCCGGCTGTGGGCAGGTACTGACGGGCCACGAGCCGTCCTTCAGGAGTGACCAGGACAACATTGGTGGAAACAGAGCCGACATCAACTCCGATGTAGACGGGCAGAGGATTTTTCTCGCCGACCGAAGACCAGTCAAAAGCTGAGGTGGCCGGTTTTTGAGCCGGCTTTATCAAGGCCGGGAGACGGTCGGCCCTGGGACGGCGATTTTGGGTGAAGAGGCTGAGATTTTTCAGATTTAAACCCAAGAGAGTTTGAGCCGGGTCAGGAACTGGGGCGGACTTTTGGTCAGAAGCCTTGATCCGGATTTTTTCCAGAGCTCCGAAAGCCGCCCCCAAAGCTCCGAAGACAAAATGGCTCGGAGGAATAATTAACTCTTCGTCCGTCAGGCTTAAAATCTCTTTAACAGCTCTGGCCAGACCGGGATTGGCGGCCACTCCGCCGGTAAATAAAACCGGAGCCGGCAGCTCGCGGCCTCGGGCCAGACCGCTTTTCAGGCTTCTGGCCATGGCCAGACACAAACCGTAGATGATCTCGTAATCGGGCGTGGCCGACTGCTGGAGATGGATCATGTCGCTTTTGGCAAAAACACTGCACCGGCCGGCTACCCGGGGCGGCACTTCCGATTTCAGTGCCAAATGTCCGAACTGGGTGATGTCATAGCCCAGGCGATGAGCCTGCTGATCAAGAAAAGAGCCTGTCCCGGCGGCGCAGAGAGTATTCATGGCAAAGTCAGAGAGAATAAAATCGTCGCCGGCTTTATTAAACCACAGAAGTTTAGTGTCTTCCCCGCCGATGTCAATAAGACTCTGGGCCTGAGGACAAACCCGGCGAGCGGCTAAAGTTAATGCCATGACTTCGCCGACCGCTTCTCCGTCCAGCAGTTCAGCCAGATGGGCCGCAGCCGTACCGGTGACTTGGGGCGGCCGGAGCCCGGACAGATCAAATTTGGAAGCCAGTCGCTCCAGGGCTGTTAAAGCGGCCGCGAAAGGCCGGCCCTGGTGTCGTATATACTGCTGAAAAACCAGGTCCCCGTCAGCGTCTAACAAAGCCAGTTTAAAGCTGACGGACCCGGCGTCCAGACCGAGGAAATACACCCGGTCCGAACCTTTGGGAGAGGACATGCTAAAAAAAGTCCTTTACCGGGAGAGGGCATTGAAGAGCGCCCAGTCTCCCTAAGGGGCATAAGTTTTAAGGTCTAGGTGTCTGGAACCCCAAAACCAGGAAAATCGGGGATACGGCCGTTGGGCTTAAAAACAAAAGTTGAAACCTAATATGTATTAAAAAAAGAAATTAAATATTTCTTAAATTTAAAATATTTGTAATCTAAGAGCCAGGGCCAAGGTCGCGGCCGAGCCAAAAAAGCCGCTGACCGGAATATCAGTCGGCCTACTATAGCAAAAATAAAATAATAAGTCATCATAGACTCCCGGATTCCAGAGGTTTTTCGGGTGTGCCTTATAAGATTGGAAGAAAGTAAAGTATTTTAGGATAATTTAAGATTATAATATATTTTTTTATAATTCTGATATAAATTTTACATCTAAATAAATAATTAAGTAGTTTTTTGAATGAAGATTTAACTTTTCAGGCCGCAAGCCTTCAGCCGATTGTTCAAAAAGTCAGAGTAAAAAATCTCCAGGTTGGGTCATGACCAGCGTGAGCCGCCCTGCGGACAGAGCCAATCATGAAGGCGCCGGGACGGATAAATGAATCCCCTGAAACCGGCCGGGACCTGTGTTTTTGGGAAGTCTGCCGCCGGCTGAGAAGAGGTCTGGAGCATAGCTCCGGATTTTGAGAATGCCGGCCTGAATCACCAGAGTTGGTCAGACCTCCCGCCCATTGGTTTGCGGTCAGAGCGCCTGAACGCAGTTTGGGAGAAAAAAGAGGCGGCCTGGTCAAGGAATGAGGGCCAAAAAACCGAAGCAGGTCCGTGCCGTTCGGTCCAAAGGCCGGACCGGACGGCTTTTTCCAGCGTTTAGTTTTACAGTCTTCCGGTGCTGTGACTCTGCGGCTCCGGGCAGCTCAGTGCAATCGGACCGTCCAGGTTCCTGGCCAGGCTGCAGTCCGGCCGGAAATCTATAGAGCAGGTCATCAGCCCGGCCGTGATTCAGATGATTGGGACTTTTTGCTGAATTGTTTTAATAAGCCGTTATGTTCCGGGAAACTGAAAAGGCTTCAGGCAAGGCGGAATTGCTGAATGCTGCATATCGACAAAAGCGGCCGGCTGAAAAGCCCCTTGTGAGACTGAAAAGATATCAGGCTGCCTAATAATAATGAGCCGGACAGAAGACATTCTGCCAGGTAAGGCCGGTTTATCAGCCGGCCGAATTTAAAACATGCTGAATAAAATACGGGTTTTTGTTGTTCAAGACCTTGAAACTGGCGGCGATATGCTTAAGGTCCTGGCCGTCCAGCTCATAAAGCCCGGCCACCGAGAGGTCCAGAGCTGCCTTTTTGCGCTCAAAGGTCTGGTCTGTCTTAATCAGTTCCGAGTCTTTGATCTTCAAATCTGTCTTTATCTCCGCCAGTATTTCCGGAGCCTTGTATAAACTGAGCAGGGCGGAATTCCGGATAATGGCCTTGAAGCTCTCATTTTCAGCCAGTTCCCGGTCCGATGGCTGAGGGACTGGCAGCCTGTATAGATAGGTTTTATTGACATTCATGGCCACTGAAGCTCTCAACAGCCAGTCCGCCGTTAAACTGTTGAATATGGCCTGGCAAAAAAGAAGCTTGCTGAGGCTTATTTCCTGGTAAGTGACGGCTTTTTTCTTAAGATCCAAAATGTAGTGTCCGGGAATAGAAAGCCACAGAGAGTTTTGGGCGCCTATATCCGGCGGCAGAAGAGCGGCAACCAAAGTCCGCTCATTGGTGTCACTGGCGATGGCTCTGAATCCTAGTCGGTAAAAATTCCTTTCCGGGACAATGAATTTGGCCAGGCCAGCCTTGGGGACATTCAGAAAAGATGTCAGCCATTTCCCGAGATTTCCGTCGTCCGGGATCTCGGATTGGCGGCTTATGCCACCTGAGAACTGATCTTTTATATCGCTTATGAGGCGATTTATCCTGGTTGAGAGCAAATAGCCGTCCAATTCTGCCGGGTCCAGCCAGTAGGAGGGCTCTGAAGCCGAAGCCTGATACTGCCAGATCATTTCTCCTTTATATAAAGGCAAATAGCCGGGGTCTTCCTGTTCCCGGAATATTTTCTTATCATTGGTGGCGTGCAATTCATTTCGAAAGTCGAGCCAGCTCTCCTCCAGAGCCGGAAATTTGGCGTAAAGGCGCTTTATAATTTCCAGATCCCTGGCTCCGCCGGCCACTTCCATATAGGCCCAATGTTTAGGGGAAGTGGATTTGACGTCAGTGAGAGGATAAGGAAAGCTGTTGCGCTCATCATCCATTTTTTCCGGATCTGTCAGCAGAAAACGCATTTTCGCCGCCTGGTCCGGGTTTTGGACGTTTTGAATCTGGATCAGTCCAAATTTATAACTGGCATGAACATCAGGAAATAGCCGCTTGCGGTTCTCGAACCCGTCAAAGGCGCTTAAGCTGTAGTTTTCCAGAATATGTTTTCTCAGATCAGTCGAGCCGTCTTCGGTCAGAAGACCCGTGGGCAGGATGTAGTTGAGGCTTCCGCCCTCGGCCAGCAGCAATAGACCTCTTTCAGCAAAAAAACGGAAAAGATTGCCGTCTCCGGCCCCCCGGTTAAAAGGATATTTTCTTTTAAGGTACTCGTTGGTTAAATAAACCAGCTCCTTTTCCCGCTCGAATTTCTCCTTAATCTCGGGCTTGTCCAGCAGGGCGGAAGCCATGTCCTTTTTTTGGCTGTTGGTCATGGTCCGGTAATTGGACCGGTATTGGGCAAAGAACATGGGTTCCTCGAATTTGGTTTTGTCCCAGGGCGGATTGCCGATCAGAACATGAAAGCCCGGGCCGCCGCAATTCTGCGAGGAGAAGACTTCAGGGAATTCATTTTCCCAATTGAAGAACCCGAATTTTTCCCTGTATTTTTCCATTTCAACCCTGAAGGGCGCCAGATCTTCATCCCTTGATTCACAGTCATTGTTGGGATTTAAAAGGTCGCGCAGCTCAGGGAGTTTTCTGCCTTCAATTGACAAAAAATCTAGATAGTTTAAATAATTAAACCTTTCATTATTGTATTGAATTAAAGGCACCATGTCATTATTGTACAGTGATTTAGATTCGTTAATTTGTTCTTCATTTGTATCATTTAATATGCATAAATGAGCCATTTTTTCTTCTATTTCTTTTCTGTTTGCAGTTAATTTTTTGAATAAAGGGTTATCAAAAATATCAGGTGTCGTTTCGGCTGGAACCAGAGTTTGGATGTCTGTCCCGATCAAGCTGTTGCCGCATTTGATGTGGTGCTCTATAAAGGATAAGGGAGTTCCAAAGATGAAAGTATCAAGCCATAATCCCAACTGGGTCAGTTCCACGGCAAAGGGGGACTGGTCGACTCCGTAAATGATCTTCTTCAATAAAATCCTCTTCAAGACCGAAATCTCGTCCAGTTCAACCTTGGAGGAATCAATTTTATATCTTTCAAGGTTGGCTCTTATGGCCCTAAGTTCCGAGGCCAGGGCCTCGTTTAAGTTATGATCCGCCGCCAATCTGTCCATGGCTTTATCAGCCAGAATATTCAAAGCCACCAGCAGTAAGTGTCCGCTGCCGCAGGCGCAGTCCAGTATGCGCATATCCAGTATTGAGCGGTCCCGGAACGGTCCGGCTAACTGCTGCTCTATGCCCCGGGCTACCAGAGGATAGGCGAGAGAATCAGGGGTATAGTAGCTGCCGCTGTATTTCCGGTTATTATTGGAATTGACCAGATATAATTCGCCTTTGGCCACATTCCGGCCGAATGATATTTTTTTGACTTCTTTGTCTTTTTTGTATTTTTTTATTTCTAATGTGTCGAAATAGCCTTCTATCTTCTCTTTTTTTGACGCAACAACAGCGTAGTCTAGCTCTTCATCCGCCACCCGGAACTGAAACTCCAAAAGTCCCTCATATATTGTCCCCAAGTGAGAAGGGGAAAAGACGGAGAAATCAAGCAGCTCGCCTCTGGAATCACGAAAAAGGCGTTTAAATATCAGGGAAAGAAGACTGTTGCTGAAAAGATTGTCTTGATTCAAAAGAGGAGCTTTGGCCAGGTCAAAAAGGCCACCGTCAAGCAGGGGGATTTTAAAGTTCGAATTACCGGAGTTTAGGGCGGCAAAAAGCAATTGAAGTCTGCCCCAACCACTGGAATTGTCCGGCATGTCTTCAATTTCGGCCCTTAGTTTCCAGAGAGAAAAATAATAGTCATATTCAGAGTTTTCAGTCAGTAAATTCCGGTAATGGTCTTCAAGATAGGCTATGAAAAACAGCCTGTAAACGAAATACAGGCTGTTGCGGAAAATTTCGTCCAGCCCTGGGGGATTGGGGTCATTTTTGACTGACTGAAAAATAGCCCGGCCTGTTTCCTCAAACAGAGACAATTGCCCTTCCGTTCCGTAGATCACAGCCTTAAGATCCGTTTCAATCTCCCGCCGCCTTTTTTGATCCTGCTCTGACAAAAGGCTTATGGGCGGCGTGTCCAGCTGATCCATAGGAGCATAGTTATTGGCGTGAAAAATTCGCCAAAAAAGCTCAAAGCTTTCTTTATCTTCTTCTTTGAGTATTTTATCCAGAAAAAAGCGCAGAAACTTTTTGTCTCCGGAAACAGCTGAGTTGTCAATCAGATACCATTGCCGGCCGTTGGTCAAAAATCCCCAGCTTATCCGGGAAGTTTGCAGGTAAGACAAGGCTTGAATATAAGGATTATCGCTTTTTGATACCTTGCCGGTATCCAAAGTGACATCAGACTTTTTAGCCTCTAAAATAATGTCTATGCCTGACCAAATATATCGGCGTTCATTGATCTTTATAGCCTTGTAGGCCTTATACCCGCTATTAGTGGCAAAGAGGATGGCATCAAGCTTCTGGGAGACTCCGGAAATGATTTTAGTTTCTTCTAAAGAGTAGCTCCAGCCCAGATTGACAAGTATTGGCAAGATAACTTTGTCAATTAGGTCATGTTCATTATATTTATCCATATCGTCATTATGTTCATCAAACAATTGTTTGCAAAAAGATAATTTATCTGAAATATCGCCAATTTCAGGCAGTATATTTTTTATTTGGTTATCCCAAAAAATTTTTGCGTATATTTTGTTGATATAATTGCACATAAACCACCGTGGAAAAAATTAAGTTCTGACCTGCTTGTGAAGACCTTTCCAGGCCATAATTAAAATCAAAAATCGGGGCCAACAGCCTATCCCCGCAAAATGAGGCAATGGTCAATCTAAGTCCTGGCCCAAATTACGGTCTGCCCCTCAAATGCTTATTTCTTGAATTCAGATGCGGCCAAAGACTCGGGCTGCATAGCTATATTGACTAAATATTCCTAAATTTTAAGTATATTAACCTATTGTTATAATGTCAAGTGAAAAATACAGGCTCGTCTCTATTTTTTTCAATATGGCTATGAAAATTAATTATACCATAAATACAATAATATTAATATTTTATTATAAATAAAATATTAATATTACATAAAATTATTTAATTAGTAATGTAAAGATGTGTTGTTTTTATTTTTTTCCGTATAATTTCGTTGCTGCCGTCAGCTTCAAAGAATTTGATCTGCCCAGATAAAAAGAAAAATAAAACCTTTAAAAACAATAAACATACAAAAGCAAGTAAAGCTCAACATAGCATGTAACTCTATTTCAGAGAGAATGGTGTCCAGCAAAAAGGCCAAATATTTTCGCAGGATGAATTTAAATTATAGATGGCTCAACAAGAGGCCTGTGCAGAGCGGACACATATTTTTCAAAAAATGTCCCGTTCGTTATAGTTAATATATGACATCTTGACTGTCAGAACAGGAAAAATGATCCAGGCCGGACTGGTTCATATTACTCCGGCGGATAATTATGGGAATCTATTTATTCTTCGGTTTCGCATTGACTTTCAGGTATTTAATTTTATCATGGTCAAAATTATCCGCCGGAGTAATAAATCAGCCAAACTTGAAACATCATGAGTATAATACGGATTTTTGCTGTTCAAAATTTTAAAACCGACGGCGATATATTTAAGGTCCTGACCATCCAATTCACAAAGCTGGGCCACCGAAAGGTCAAGAACTGCTTTTTTTGTTCAAAGGCTTTGTCGGTCTTAATAAGTTCTGAGGCGTTGATCTTCAAATTTATCTTTATTCCTCCAGCCATTATTTCCGGAGCCTGGTATAAACTGATTCTATTTATCGCTCAAAATATCACTTAATTATGGCAAATTTGTCAGCCTGAAATTGAATTTCTGTCTGAAACAATTTCTCTTAATCCTTTAGCTGCGTAAAAAATTGCTTCGCTCAAAAAATTACTGATATATTGTTAAATACAGTCTCAAGATCTGTTATAGCTGATTTAACTCAGGAACATATTGAACATAATCAGGAACATGAGTCTTGTTTGACAGACTGCAAAACTCACAGTCCAGAGTCCCAGGAAGCAAATTATAAAAAATATTACCCGGCCAAAATCATAAAACAGCTGATGCCATCAATCCACATGGTTGGAATGAGTTAATTAATATTGGACTCAATCTGAGCTATGTTTCCGGAAAATTTGAAGAAAATGACCAAGGATATCGGCCTCAATGTTGTATGTATTTTTGTCTTTACGTCTGTCAATCTATTATTTCAATGTCCAAAAGTCAAGTATGAAAATGCAGCGTGACGACATAGGGATATTTTTCAGTATGATTGTTAACACTACAATGTAACTTTTAATTTTTTTTCACCCCCGTATTTTTTTCCAGGTTAGGTAGCCATCCCAATGACCGCAGCCACTTTTTTCTTAGTATGAGAGCAGAATGAAGCTGCCGCAGACTGCAATAAATAGTTAATGCGCTCAAATGCCTGCCCAACTTTAGGCATAAATGGCTCAATCAATATCTTTATCAGTCCAATTGTCAGGACTTGTTGTGGTTCCTCAGGGTAGGCTCTGATGTTAGGATTATTTATTGGCTGGCTGTTTTTATTACCTCGGCGGATTATTATGATAATCTATTTCTTTATTGATTTTACCTTATGGTGATTTGTTTGTATCAAAATTATCCGCCGGGGTAATAGCCTGGATTATTGCGTTACGATACTCATCTGCCGACACAGGAGATGCGACGACTGGGGCAGGCCCGGGAGAATTCGTTGCGGCCGTAAACATCCGCCTGAGTTTGATGATAAAAAGATGGGCAATTAAAGTAAAGAGCATGTGCCGTCTCCAAGCCGGCCAAATTCTGACTTCATAGTGATCCATTCCAAGATGCTTTTTGCATTCATTGAAGCATTGCTCGATCGACCATCGCATCAATGCCGGAGCGCGCACCATCATATGCGCTGCGTCCATAGACTCATTGCATAATGAGTACTTGACAGATCCGTCTTCCAATTGCCTCACGTAAAGCCATATGTCATTACCAGGCTTTTTGTCGCGCACTTCAACAACCTTAAGGCATTTGTCTTTGGCTATGATCGGACCTTTGGCTCCAATGCCGAGCACAACTTCTTCCCATGGAATACTTGGATCCGCTGCTATGTCGCTTGCCTTGCGTGGAGCAAACGCTGGAGACTCGTCCGGTTTTCGCCCCCGGCCGCTATACTTCGGAATAACCATTTCCGGACGTCCCTCAAACACAAGATGATTGCTGGGAACATCTGCAAAGTAGACGAAGCCGGAAGGGAGCGAGTCCAGGAAATCGTGATCTCTGCCAAAGAAGCTGTCCACTCCAATATATTTGCCTTTAAAGTTTCCGGAGCTGACCGCTTTGCTGATCAATTCCAAAAGCATCCGGTTTTTAGTCGCAAATTCAAGGTTTTCAGGCACCCGGCATTTTTCCCGCAAGGCCGCATGCTTGTCATAAAACCATTTTTCCGGCATATAAAGTGCATAGTCAGCCAGACCATATCCTTCCGGGCTTGCATATCCAACCATGACACTGGCCTGGCAGTTGTCAACTTTGCCTGCCGGACCGCAGTATTGACGGGCCACACCCACAGAGCTGTTCCCCTTTTTGGGAAAATCGCATCCGTCTCCGGTAATCATCCCTTCCGGGTGAGACAAAAGCCGGCCAAGTTCCTTTTGATGCTCTTCCAGCATGCCATCGTCATCAAAGATGCTCTTCGTCATGAAGTTAGCCATGTTTCT
>JAISEL010000058.1 GCA_031264185.1 Deltaproteobacteria bacterium | reverse complement strand
TACTCATAAATTGCTAAAAATCAATTTTATATCTATTTAATACTAAAAATGATTGAATTATGCTTCGGTGAGAAAAATTTTTGACTCGGCCCAAAAAGTTTTTCAGGGACGACTAATTATTATATCTATCATGCTGATAATAATCTATTGATGATTATTTAAAACTACCGTATGACAATAGGCATATTTGACTGTTTAAGTTTGGCGGAGTAATATCGTAATCCAGACGTGGAGGTCTTTTTTAGTTATTCCGTCGTCTTCAGGAGGCAGAGAAATGCTGATTAAAATCAATGGAGTCGAATTGTTTTACAAAAAATCCGGCTCTGGACCTCCGCTGCTGCTTTTACACGGCAACGGAGAAGATCACACGATTTTTAACAAATTGGGCGAAAAACTTGGCCGACACTTTACCCTGTACGCCATCGACAGTCGCGGTCACGGCCAAAGTCAAAGGGCGGAGGTTTTTTCCTACGACCTGATGGCCGAAGATGTCTATCTCTTTATCCAGGATCTTAATCTGAAAAAGATCCATGTCATAGGTTTCAGCGACGGCGCCATCATTTCCCTTTTACTGAGCTTGAAACACCCTGAGGTGATTAATAAAATGGCTCTTTTGGGGGTTAACCTGAAACCGGCCGACTTTACCGACAAAAGCTTGGGTTACATCAACAGGGTTTATTGGGACACCAGGGATCCTTTGTTTAAGCTGATGCTGGATGAGCCGAATATTGAGCTGTCTTTGCTGGAAAATATCGCGGCGCCGACTTATGTCCTGGCCGGGGAAAGCGACATCATTAAACGGGAAATATTTTTTAAAGTGGCTGAAACCATTCCAAACTCGAAACTGAAAATACTTAAAGACCATACCCATGATTCATATATTGTCAATAATGATATGTTGTATGAGGAATTTTTAGACTTTTTCAGCTAATATTGGTCAGCTCCTATGACTTCGGTCATTTTAAGAACTGTTTGGCCGAAATAATTGCCGTGTTTTTGAAAACCGGTCAAAACAGTTTTGACGGTCGCGATTCTTTCTTCTATGGTCCCTTTTAAGACCACAAACGGTATTTTTCTGGACGAAAGATCCGTGACGGTCCTTTTCTGGAGAACCTCTCTCTCGTCTGAATCGGCCCGGCTGCCGAGGTTCTCGGACATAAACTCAGTATCGCACAGAAAGAATAGATCGTAGCGCCAGGCGCTTTCCCGGGCCGAGCTGGTGACCAGTTCGCTGGCCCTGCCCAGACTGTCCAGAGAGTAGATGTACGTCATGATGGCGCAGGAATCCACGAAAAGATACCTGTTGGCCGACTGGGCGAATTCATCTTCCATATCCAGGTGCTGTAAAATCAGGCTGTCAAAATCCCGGCTGCCCAGTCTGTGGCCTATAGGCATGGTTTCCAGGTAGTTTTTGCAGCTTTCCGGGACCCAGACGGTTTTATACTCCCTGGCCAGAGCCTCGGCCAGGGTCGTTTTGCCGGTTGCCCCGGCCCCCAGAAAGACGACTTTGGTGATCAGGTCCAGATAAACCGAAGGATCCAAGTATTCCCGGCTGTGAAAAGGGTCCCGGCGGATCATTTCTCCGGTTATGGGGAAATTCTTCCGTTCCACATCGACCCGCCGGTCAACGGAACCTAATGCCCGGCTCATGTGCTCCCCATGAGGCCGGCTGGAATAAAAATGGGTGATCCTGTGGCCAATCAGTAAATTTAAAACAAATTCTTCATTGGCCAGTTCTGATTTTCGGCCGGGACCTAAGCTTCTGGGACTGCCCCAGCCCTCAATAACCGTGGCCTCCGGGTAAAGAGCCCGGATCCAGCCCGCTCGGAGCTGGAGAGGAAAATCGGTCAGATCGTAGTCATAGACCAGAACACATAGCTTGTCCACTTCGCTTAAGGCGGTGTCGAACAGATATTGGTGGCCGAAATGGAAGGGGGCAAATTTACCAATGACAAGGCCTGTTTTCATCCGGTCTTCGGCGTTTTTTCCCGGTCGAAAGGCCTGGGGGTAACCGCCGCCTCCTTAAGTTCAGGTTATTTTTAAACGAATTGCCGGCATCAGTCTGCTCTCTGACTCAGCCGACAATATTAATTGTTAGCGGTGACTGCCCAAGCTCCGCCAGTCCGTTAAATGATTCGGAAGTCCGGACATCTGTCCGTCAGGAGAGTTCCGGCCTTTCGGGCCTATAAGCCAGGACCATGGGATCGGTTCGGAACCCAAATAGGCTTTTGGTCCTTGGTCGGCAACCTATGGGCCAGCTGCAACTTACCAGCCGGGTTCTCTTATGTTTCCTGAGTATATGGCTGGCGAGCCTTAAAACTGACTTTTTTGAACGGAGGCGCCGGGTGCCTGACCCGAGCAGGCGCCCCCACAGCCTCTCTCTTAGAGATAACGAATCTTGACCTGCTGATCATGGCCGACCCGTCACAGCCTGGAAAAACGGCTGCTCGGAATCATTCAGAAGATTGAACCCAGCCCCGGCAGCTGCCTTGACTTGAGCCTCTCGCCTTGAGAGAGGCACGGTTCTGTTTAAGATTTTTCACCATCATCTTCCGGCTTCCGTTTTAAATTAAATTTGAGGTCCTGGTCTGCCTTCTTTCTGCTGCCATCATTAGTCGGGGACCAAGACCAGCAGGCTTGGCGTTCAGATCGGACGGAGGCCCTGGAACAATGGGCTCAACCAGGAGAGGCCCGTTTTTCTCGGCCGCAGTCAGCGTTTGACATGGCCCATTTTCCCGTTCAGTAGTCCAGGCTCTCTCAGCCACAGAGAGACCTCTGCCTGTACATGGCCCCAGAAATCTCCCTCTATCCTATTTTTGCGGGTCAATTCTGACATTCTCTGCCTGACAATTTCGGCCTCCAGGACTCAGGCCAAGGCCGGATTTAGTGTTTTGGCTGTGAAGCGGCCGCACTTCAGATTTCTGGGCTCAAGTGACAGCGGAAGCCAGCTTTACGGCTTCCGGCAATTCGAAAAAAAGGCTGTTCGGAGTCCAATTGTCCAGACTTGAGATTGACCGGCCTCCGGCGGTCTCGGTAATCAGTCCGTTGCTCATAGCCTTAGGCTGTAGCCAGCGTAGGTTTTGAACTCGAAAAGAGAGGCATCCCTGTCGGTAGGCTCGGGATTTTTGTCCGGCCGAATGGCTGGACCCAGTCATAGGCAGAACCGATGGTCTTCCTGTTCGGATCGAATTTTGGGGTCAGAGACTGGAGGACCGAATCGTCAACAAAATGGTCTGCCAGCCGAATAATATAGTAATAAGGACACATTGAGAGACCTGGCCTTCTTTAGCTTTCAAGGAAGTCAGGCCCATTTCTCTGGGCAAGGCAAAAGAGGTGTTTTATTCTTAATCAAAACAGAACTATGTGTAATCATTAGATAAATGCCTTTAGGGGGTCAGTGAATGATCCTGTCAGTCCATTATTTCCGGGAATGTTTCCCCTGCCGGGAGGTTTCCGACCCGTTTTGAACTTACCCGCAGTTGATCGGTTTACTAAAGGTTGCGAGGGGGAGCATTTGAAGCGTCCTAGCGCCGGTTCAAAATCTGCTTAAACTCATCGGGCCGGTTACCGATTTTTCTGGTTAATCCAGAATTTTACATGCCCCTGCTTCAGTTTATGATGAGTGACGGTAAAATCCGATAAAAAATACGATTTGTTTGTTGGCTATTGCTTTCAGATAACCTGGAGTCAGTATCCAGGCTGGCCGACTTGTCTGACTTAAAGGTGGCGCAGCTCATATTGCCACCGAACAAGTGTAAAAAAGGAGAGAGATTTTGGCAACAGAGAGATTAATCTTATTTTGGGTGGAATTACAAAGTAAAGACTTCAGACGGGAAAAATAACAGGCTTGTAAAATGATAAAAGTTCTATCTTATTAAAAGATCACTTTAAAAAATTTAACAATAAAACTATAGGTCTATTATACATTGATTTATTATAATATTTAACACTAAATATTATAATAATTTAGCTAATAATGCTGAAATAAAATGCAAATGAACAAGCTCTGGCCTTTATCTCGGAAGTGGCTGAAAAAAGAAAAACGGGGAAAATGATTCTGACAGGGGGTATTGGCCAAGACTTAAACTGGCGGAATTCTGTCTTCTGCCGGACGAAGGTTAAGTGATCCGAAAGGCATAAAACCAGAAGACAAGGAAAATAGGCCACCAACAAAATGGAAAAAGAGTCAAAAAGAGCGAAAATCCCTAGTGATTGGACTTAAATAAAGGGGAGTTTCGCGGGCAAAAGAACCTGAAGCTGTCATTGGTTTTGCCTTAGCGGTCGTTAACCAGTTCCAAAAAGGATCTTTAGTGAGGAAGGGCTCAAAAATAAAAAAATCCCCGGAGAGAAAAATTGTTGGTAAAATTCCGTATTCTGGAATAAGACCCTGTTAGACTTGAAAATGTTCCGAAGGCAATAGGTTTTGGAAAAGGTGATATAGAAAACTTTTGGTTTAAAATGACCCGGCCTAGCCGAAGAATAATTTAACTGTAAGAGTGTAAGAGATAATAATATTAAAGCTCTTTTTGAGTATTAGGCCAACAACAGGCTACTCAAAGATGGTGGGAATGAACTGTTGGCTTTTATGCGTCGGTCTCCAGAACAAATGCCTTAAAAAGAGCTGAGATCCTCTCGGAAAGGACAATAAATGGGGTCAGAATTTGGATCACCGGAGGAAAGCGTATCCCTTTTCCCTTAGGGGTATAAATTTTTTAGCTACTTTTTTAAAAAATTTGATATAATCTCTTCCTATTGAGTGAAGTAATTGATTCCGACCTCAACTGCCACTTGATTCCAGCCGGAGAGGATGAACTAGACGAGATTATGAAGGGACTGCTTGAGATTCATCAACGGCATAGCAACAAGACCATTGACCCGGCTCTGGTTTTGAAGCATATAGACATCCTTTAAGAATTATGGGATATTTTTGAGTGTGGAACTTCCGATCCTGACAACTTCTTCATCCTGGCTGACATTGAGTCGTTGTATTGGGGTACTGGAGCCGTCTGTCGGAGGTGGATTTCAGAAATCTTCTGACAATGACGGCTAATCTTAAGGGAGAGGCATCTCTAATAAAAAAAAGAGTGAATAGCTCCAAAAAGGAGTGAAAGTTAAGAAATTCCATCTCTATGAGTCCTCAGTAATGACTCTTACGGAGTGAATTTCCTATAAAAGGATGGCTCTACGGCCTTCCGCCAGCTCCGATGCGGAAAAACTTTCAGCTCTGGGCCACGAGGGGTTTGTTTACCCTGTGGATGAAGCCTTGGAAATCACTAAGCTGCCATACAATATGACCTGCCAGTCATGCACACGGCAGCTAAAGCTGTTGTACGGGCCGGCTCCTATGAGGAAGCTGAACAGATTCTCCGTGAATTAACAAATGTAAAGGTCAATGACGATACCCCCAGAAAAGTGACTAACTCTCTGGGCGCAATGGTTTTTAAAAATGACCTTGAACAAACCAATTTGGACTGGGAGCTTTTGCAAAATTCCCAAATAGTTTTCCCTGAGAAAAAGTTTCCCCACGTTTTTTACATGGAGACAGACGAGTCCATGCTGCCGGCCAAGGAAAAGGACGAGGCAGGTTCCATTTGGAGGGAGAATAAGCTTGGTATGGTGTTTTCCACCAATAATTTTACGGTTTGGGCAGATAAGCGCGGCGAAAAGCAGCACAGGATTGATAAACGGGAGTTTGTAAACTATATAGGCCCCAGCGAAGAGTTTAAAAGATTCATGTTCTCTCCCACCATCAGAAACGGCTATGGAAATTACATGGAAACAGTCCTTATAGGAGATGGCGCAACTTGGATTCGCAGCATGAAGGAAGAATTATTTTAAGATGCGCAGCAGATTTAGATTTTTATCATTTGAAAATATTTATAGTCTTTAGGCTAAAGAAATGAGTGAATTGCTTAAAAAAGTAAACATAAGTATGTATTGGCTGTTATTAAGAAAATAAAAGTAAAAAAGAGAAATAAATAATATTTAAATATTTCTTAATCTATTATTAGCAGCATAAATTAATATTGATTATGATGATTATATTAAAAGAGGCTATTTTATAGGCAGCGGAGCTGTTGAAAGCGCTAACAGATACGTACTCCAAAAGCGCCTGAAACTACTTGGGATGAGGTGGGATGCAGCCAACGGGCAGGTGGCTGGGGTTATCGCTGATGGCTAAATATAAAAGCGGCCTTTGGGAACGGGATGTGGTTAAGGCAAGTTACCGCCACTATGGAGTAAAGTCAGCATGCGCTTTTACGTATTGTGGCGGCTAGGTTCAGGACCAATTTTAGGTAACTTTTTTAATCTACACCCTTTCTTGGAGTCAATTTGTCATTAAACTTCGGAAATGGTTTGCGGTCAATAATGGTTTTTTCAGGTCCGCTCAAGGTACAGTCTTCCGGTGCCGCTGTGAGAGAGTGATATCAAAACTAAGCAACCTGGAAGAAAGAGCCAGCCGAGATAATTAGGTCATCAGAGTCAGTCCTGAGGGTCGCTCAGGACATTTGATATAACGTAAGGATATCTGTTCAGCAATTTATTATACCTAAGGTTGGAGCCTAATATGATAAAATGAGCCAATTATTTCCATCAGTGCCAGCCATATTCAGCTCTCAGCTGTTTTCACGACAGAATATAACGGGGTACATTAGGGGGGGGAGAAGACTTCTTTATGTGAAAAAGGCGGATGGATATTTTTCATAAAAAAATTATGGGTTTAAGGCATCAAGTTGATTGATTTTTTTCGAGAAACCTCTTGACTTTTGAGTTTTGTATTTGATACACTGTTCAAATAATATAACAGGCTGTTGATCTGGTTTTCTAATCGACTTGAATTGAGACTTGGCTTATTATCTTGATTGAGTGCTGTTTTTATTTCAAGGTGCAGTCGGTTATAGCAGAGAAAAAATTGTTTTTCTGGCTAAAATAATAAATTAATTGTTTAATTATATGTTTTGATAGGTATTAGGTATATTGATTGATCAGAGTCTGGTGGTGGAATACTTAGTTCCTGAAGTTGTGACTTCTGGAGACTGTCGGCTGACGAAATAAAGGCTAAATTTTGGCTCTGGAAAGTCAACAATATTGTATTTATGTTTAAAGTTACCGAATTTACGGGACCTTTTTAATGAGTGGTGTTCTCTCAAGTGTGGCTTTTTTTGGACTTTGAGCAATGAATTTTAAGACAACATATTTGCCTAAACGTGTTAATTTTGACCAATTAAGGTTGGCACAGATATTGCTCTCTCTCTCTCTCTCTCTCTCTCTCTCTCTCTCTCTCTCTCTCTCTCTCTTAGACACTTACAAACTTCTAAATCTTTAGTATATAGTCTCAATACAGCTGACTCTACTGACTGTAGTCAGGCTGAACTTTTTTCCTCCATAATTTTTTTAATTTATTCATGTATAATTATATTAAAAAAATATATCTTCAGAAATTAATAAATGAGTATAGATAAATTATATTTTGCATTTTGAGAAAATAGAGATATAGTAAATTATAATTACTAATTTTTGTGTGGAAACGTAAGGAAACATCAATAAAATTAAAAATTATATGGAAATTTTCCACACATTTTCCTTAATGGGTAAATTATTTATTGGGGTCATAAAAAAACCTGGGGATGCTGAATTCAAATCATGGATTATACGCTGATAAAGGGAAGATGAGGTGTCGGCTTAACAAATCGGATTTCAGTTGTAACTTGAAGGGAATCATTAAAACAGGAGCCCATATTTTATATTTTGTTAGTGGGAAAAAAATTTGTTAAAAATGTTTAGTAATTAATATAAGAAATAAATAATAATTTTCTATTATATAATATAAAATTAATAAATAGTATTATTAATAAATATTAAAATATTTCAAAAAATAATTAATATATTTATAAGATTAAATAATAAAATTATAAATCAAATAGTTATATATAAAATAGAATATAAAAATATTATTAAATATATAGTATAATTAATTATTTAATGTTGATAGTTTAATTGAGTTTGTAGTAGATAGCATTTATATCAATAAATTGCAATTTAGAAAACTATTCATATAAATTATTATTTTTGGTAAGGAGTTTTACTATGCGGAAAGTCTTTGTTTCTTTAGTCATAATCTGGCTGTTCCTGCTGATTAACGTTGATTTGGGTATTGCTCAGGGTAGACTCAATTTTATGTTAACCAATCTCTCCAGCGGGGATATAACAGAAGTATATATCGCTCCGTCTTATTATCCTGACTATGTTAGTGAAAATTTGATCCAAAACACCACTCTAGACCAGCAGACAATGGTCTACATAGGACCAAACTATTATGGCGATCAGTCTCTTTGGAACATCACTGTGGTCTGGGCAAACGGTTTTAAGAATACATTTATGAGATGTAGGTTAACAAGGTACAATTCATATGTCGTATGGGATAACTATGCGGGTGTTCATATGAGGCAGGGTTATGAGAGAGCTTATGCCCGTTATGGCCAGGGACCACCTCCAACCATGTTTGGAGGTGGCAATCCTGGAATTCAAGTATCGGTAGGTATTCCAGAAAAAGTCAATTTGGCCAACAACAACTATCAAAGACCTCAAAGTCAGCTATTGCAGCAGAACAAAAATCAGAAAAGAAATAACGATGGGAACCTGAACAAAAATCAGCAACAAAATGAAGATCAATATTATGCTCAAAATGACCAACCAACTAAAAGGACAACCAGGGACTTAGTTTTTGATGATGAAGACGAGGAAGAAGACGCACAACGTCCTGTGGTTGAAGGGACGACTGCGGCTAATGCCTCAGGAGAGAAGATTGCAGTCAAGGCTACGGTAGAACTGAATAGAGAAGGTCAGACAAAAACAGTTTTGCCTAATGAGTTATTTAAAAGTGGCGACAGGGTAAAGCTTATTTTTTCAGCAAGTCGCCCAGGTTATGTTTATTGGCTCAGTAAAGGTACAAGCGGGGAGTATCAGGTTTTATATCCTAATTCCAAGGCCGGTCAGGATAATTCAGTTGAGAAAAACAAAGAATACACAATCCCGGCTAAAGGTGCCTGGCGTTTTGACGACAATAAGGGGACTGAAACAATAGTCTGTATGCTGGGGCCTGAAAGAATTTCAACTCTAGATGAGGCAATTAAATTGGCCGACAGAGGTGACAAGACAGGATCTTCAAAATTGGTTGCCAGACTGGTTGACGGCCATGAGAAAAAAAGAAGGACTACCAGGGATCTTGTTTTTGAAGAAGAAGACGAAGAAGACGTCAACACAAAAACCCAGGTTACAGCCGAAGGTGATCCATTTGTAGCTACATATGAGCTGGAGCATCAGTAGAGAGTTGTCCCACTTGTCGGTATCAGGATTAATTAAATTTTCTGATGACCAAAATATCTGAAAGGGCAGATAATTATGAGCAAGACATTATGGCAAGTAACTATAGTGTTTGGTTTGATTTTCCAGTGCTTGCCTGTTTTTGGGGCTGAGGGAGGCCAAACCAAGTTCTGTCTTAAAATTGATGATCAATATAATCCAATTGAACCGGCTACCGAATTTGACACTAACCAGGTTTCCTGTCTCTTTGTAAACGGCAATGAAGATTCATTCAAGGTCCTGGAAGCAGTGGTGTCTATTTACAACGATTCAGTCGAAGGCGTACAGGAGTTGCTTCACAGGGAGGAAGTAGCAGTAAATCCTGATTGGAATGTTTTGATTTTACAGGATATACCATTACCTAGTACAGGAAAGTATTCTTTTGTTCTGTCGAGTAAAGAGGGAAAGGTATTCTCTTCAGGGACAGTGACTATTAAGGAAAAAAAGGTTGACACGGAAATGGCTGAAAAAAATACAGTCACCGGAACTAATTTAAAGTTACTGTATGATAAATTTAAAAGCTTGGCAAAATAATATCTTTATTGATAACCTTGCTTTTAAAACAATCACCATAAAACAGAGTCAATGGATAAAGTTGAAGTGTTGATCAAATCATGGCGGTGGCAAAATTTCAAAGCATGGTGGTGCAACGAGTCATGATTTTTAGTTTTTTTGAAGCCGAAGAGTCTTAAAAACCGATAACTAAGGCAGATGAACCAATTTTTCAAAGATTGGTTTTTATAGGTACAAACTAGGCGCGGGTAAAGATCGACAAATGGTCAGTAGTATGAGTAGGAAAACACATTGTGTATTTGAGTTATGTGGCTCTCGAAATTAAAGTTTGCTAAGGCAAAATTATGTTCAATCATATGGCCATTTGATTATCTGGTGGAATGAGGATGACAAGGCCAGAAATCAGGTTTAAGAAATTGGTCTTGCAGTTTGGGTAGATTTGAATTGTCGGTTAAGGTCAGAATGGATAAATCTGGCTTTTTCTTCTGAGTTTATTAGTTCACAATCCATTGCTGTTAGCGCAGCGTTAAGGAGTAAATCTATGGAAAATAAGTTTAAACTGCTACTGGCCCTTTTGTTACTAGTGTTCGGCCTCTCTTTAGGTGGAATCTTTCTCCAAGGGGTGTCGGCAGCAACGAGGGATCTGGTTTTTGATGACGAAGAAGAGGAAACCGACAAGGTTGCCAAAGAAGCAGAGTCAGCTGGAATCAAAAATCCAGAGGTTATCTCTTTTAAGACTACTTTGGATTTGACCAAAGATGGTGAAACTTCTTCAGTGCCTTTGTCGCATGAATTTGTTTCTGGAGACAAGATCAAGCTTAGGTATACGACAAATGCTGATGGTTATGCTTATTGGTTAGCCAAAATGGCGTCTGGTCAGTATTCAATTCTGTTTCCAAGTTCAGCGACTGGTATGGATAATTTTGTCAAGAAAAATGAAAACCATTCTGTGCCCATTAAGGGGTATTTCCGGTTTGACGATACTCCGGGTACAGAGACTATAATGGTCGTTTTTTCTACCAATAAAATTCCAGAGCTTGATGCTGCTGTGGCAGAGGCCGCAGCAGAAGCTGGGAAAGTTGAGAAAAATTCGGCTGAGATAGCTAATCTTGAATCTGAAACGACTACAAAGCGGACAACTAGAGATCTGGTTTTTGACGATGAGGAGGAAGAAGAAGTAAATACAAAAACACAGGCCGGAGAAGCCGGAGAGCCATTTGTGGCCTTCTATGAACTCAAACATAAGTAATTAATAGTGATTTTTGAGTCGGGGAATTATATTTAAAGCTAGTTTCCCGACTTTTAATTGTAAAGGTGAAAAATGAAATATTTATATGTCATAATTGTTTGCGTAATATCGTCGATTATTACAAGTCATGTTCAGGCTCAGGACTATGAGACTCCGTTTCTAAAAGCTCAGGAATATTTCAAAGTAGGCAATCTAGATGCTGCAGCTGATGAGTTTTTAGAAGTAGTTAGTATTTTAAGAGAAATGAAAAAATACAATGAAGCTAGGCAAATACTTGGTAACGTAGCCGTCATAAGAATACAGCAAGAAAGATTTGAAGAGGCAATTTCGCTTTACGAAGAAGCTTTGGATTTACCGGGGACAGTATCTCCTGAGATTTTGATAAAGTTTACAGAAAATATCGTTTTTTCCGCTGATAAAGCGTTAAACCACATGGTCAAAGCTGACTCTATTGACAGATTGTTTGGGGCTAAAGTGAAGTTGAGCCCTGAAGTTATTGCAAATTATTTGGCAGTTCAGGGTGATGCCTACAGAGCAATGGGACTGTACGGATCAGCTGTTGAATCATACAGCAGAGCATTAAAAAATAAAAATTATCCTAAAGAAAAGATGCCTGCTCTATTAACATCACTAGGTTTAGCCCAAGGTAATCTGGGTCAGTATCAGGAAGCGTTAAAAAATCTTGAACAGGCAACGAAAGAAGCGGAGAATGTTAACGATAAAACTGCCATAGTTGAATCATTAAGCAATACCGGAATTATATATTGGGAAATGGGTCAGTTGCCTAAAGCATTGGATACTTTGAATCTGGCACAAGGGAAGGCACGAGAATTCAAAATGAGAAGAAATGAGGGAATTGATTTTAACAATATTGGAGCTGTCTATAAAACAGCTGGCCAGTGGCCTAAGGCTATAGCTAGTTTTGATAGTGCCTATGGTATAGCGAAAGAGGTTGGTAATCGGAGAGATGAAGCTATCGCTCTCAGCAACCGTGCCCTGCTGGAAAGGTTGAATGGCGATCAAGATGCAGCTTTAAAGGATTATACTGAGGCCTTGTCGATTTATCAGGAAGTTAAGTTTTTTGAGGGAGTAGGATCAACTTTAATGGGCTTGGCTGCTATAGACTCACTGAACAAAAATTATGGGGCCGCTTTACAGAAGTTGCTTCAAGCTAAGGAGATATTTGAACGGCAGGAATTGGCCTCTCAGACGGCTCTTGTTTATATACAATTAGGTCTTTTATATCAAAATACAGCAAAACCTGTAAGGAGGACTAGGGATCTGGTTTTTGAAGATGATGAAGAAGATGAAATTCCGTCAGCCCCTAATATTTCCAATATCCCCAATATCCCAAATAACACCAAAAAAGATCAACTTACCAGCGGATCATCTATCGGTTTTGACTCAGGTAGTTCAAAAGGGATTACAAAGATAGATTTATCGGCTGATAGAGCATTGGTTGAAAGCGAGAATTATTTTAAAAAGGCCGAAGATTTAGCGGTCAAGTTCTCGCTTACCCAATCACTCTGGAAAGCCATCCAGGGTCGAGCATTTGCGGCTAATGAGCGAGGTGATTTAGTAGAGTCTGAAGAATTATATACTAAAGCGATTGATATAGTGTTGTCTATCAGGGGACTTGAAGAAAATCCAGAATTACTTTTGACATATTTGAATGATAAAGAAGATTTATTTTCACAGGCGATTGAAGTATGCTCTCTATTATTTAAGAAAACTAAAGATCAAAAATATTTAATTAAGCAGATGGAATATGATGAAATTTTTAAGAAAGAGATCGTAAAAGCCAACTTACAGATGAGTAATTTAAATTTCAATGATAATTTAAAGCAAGAAAATTATGAAAAAATTTATCAAAAAGCGGCAGAATTGAAAAAAGCAGAAAATGCAGTAGCCAATGCAAAGGCTGTATCAGATGGTCAAAAAAATGATAAAAGGGCTTCTGATGCTTATAAAGTAGCATCAAAAATTGCAATAAAAACTGCAGAAGAGTTCAAAAAAGATTTAGCTAATTGGAAAGAAACTTACTCGAATGACATAGTTATCTTTGAAACGTCAGAAACAATAGATATTCCATCTTTACAGAAAAAATTGAATAATAATGAAGCGATTGTTCAATATTTTCCTTTGCAAAATTCATTACAAATATTAGTTATTACAAATGATCAATTAAATATTGTCGATGTAAATATTAGTTATGAACAACTTTTTAAAGCTATCTATGAAGATTATACAATGAAATATATCGGAGGTTTTGGTACTCTTGAAAAACCATCGAATCAAGAAACTGAAGATTATTTCGTTGTTGCAATTGATGCTTTAGAAAAATTGAATGAATACCTATATGCGCCAATAAGGTCATTGGTAGAAGGCAAAGAAAGAATTTACTTATTGACAACTAAAATAATTTCGTCGGTTCCTTTTGCTGCTCTAGTTATTGGAAGAAGCAAAGATGGAAATGACCCTGTGTTTTTAGTATCAGAAAAAACACTTATTTTTACTAGGCTTTCATTTTTTAATAATGCTTCATTTGAGAAAAAAGATGTGGGTAATGTTTATGATAGCCTTATTTCTGTAGGAAATCCAGAGAATATAGCTATGCGGCAGGCTGATTTGGTGAATGCTGCAGTTGAAGCAGAAAATGTCTATAATTATTACAATAACGCCAGAAAAATAAGTAAGGTCTTGATTAGAGAAAAGGCAACAAAGAAGGCATTTTTGGATGAAATAATTAAGCATCCTTATAATGTTATGTATTTCGCAACTCACGGTCTTACAGCTCCGGAAGTTAAGGCGGACTATACTCGGTGCAAAAAAATGTTAGATGGGAGGATTAAGCCTCCAACAACAGATTTAGAAAGATTAAAGAAATTCAAGGAAACCTATGATAGGTGTCCCAGCACTATACCTTATGTTGAGGAGTTTCTTCCAAATTCATCATATTTAAATAGTTTTATTTATATGGCATATAATCACGATAATCCAAAGACTGTTCCAATTGCGTACAAGAAAATTCTGGACAATGGTGCATTAACATTAAGGGAAATTACAGAATTAGAAGATGAAATATTTAAAAATGCTACATTGGCTATTTTGTCAGCTTGTAATACAGCAGTCAGTATAAATCCACGGATACTTCACGCTGCCTACAAAAAACTAAGAAAAGATGACGCTGACAAAGTGTTGACTGATGATGAAATTGATTCTGAGCAGACCTCTGATATTTCAGATGAAGAACGGAAAGCAATAAAAGATGCAGAATGGAATCCTGGTTTCGATCAAGTCTGTTTAGTTGACACTTTTATGAGAAAAAATTTTAAAAATGTTTTTGGTACATTATGGTTTGTTAGCGACGAATCGACTCGTATAATAATGGGAAAGTTCCTGGAATACTTAAATACTGGGACTGATAATAAAGATCCCGCTGAAGCTTTGAGAAAAGCTCAGAATGATTATTTGGATAATGTTGGTGATACATTCACAGTGACATCACAAGACGGAACACAAGAAACTCTTAAACTTTATGTCCATAAGCATCCTTTTTATTGGGCTGCTGGGAATATTTTTGGTCTTTAACATAAGGAAACGAGGTTAGTATGAATTTTGCCAAGAATTTAGTCAAAAGTGTTAACCTTTTATGGGTTATCGTTGTTCTCATGGTTCTTGCGGCAGTTGGCTGGGCTTTGGACGGCTTAGAGGCGCAATCAAACAAGGTCGCCTCTGACGCTGGTGGAGTTAGCGCCGACATGTCTATGGCTTCCTTGGACACAATTAAAGCCCCGAAGCGAACAGCTTCCAAACCTGCTCCCAATGTAAACTGGGCCAGGGAAAGACAGGTGAAAAACAGTCTTACTTCCCAGGAAAGGTCGCTTACGCAGCTGATTAACAGAGGTAAAAGTGAGGCAGCTGCCAGTGGGTCTGTTTCCTCCGGTTTAGCCAATCAGTTGAGGGCAGCTGCTCAGAGGTACCAGCAAACCAGCCAGGAGTATTCAGATATCTGGGCTGCGGGCAACTGCACTACCAGAGCCAAGCTGGCTTTAGAGGCCGGAAACTCTCAGATGGCTGCAGTTGAATTGATGATTTCCGGGGCCGACGGCGATAAGATTTCTGATTTGAAAAGCGCCCAGTCTCGGGTGAATGATGCCAGAAGGGCTTACATCAGAGAAGCTATTGACAACGGTGAATTTTCAGATGCCGACATGGCTGACCTCCGGAGAAGTATAGTTCCGAGAGCAAATCAGCTGGTCAGAGAAGCCGGCAGTCTGGTCACAGAGGTAACCGGACTTCTTGATCAAATTAGGTCACAAGTTCAGTCTATGGCCTCTCCGGCAGGATTAACTTCCTGCGCCACCGGTGCCATCTCAGGAGGCGGACCGGAAAATATTGCTCAGAAACTTCTTTCCCCGGTCACCAATCTTTTGTCATTAGCTCAAGGATTGGCCACTAACGCTTCTGATTTAGTCAGCGACATAGGGATGCTGCGATAACACAGAAGCCTGACAGAATTGTCCTCCATGTTCCTTTGGATCGTTTATTTGGTAACAGCCAGCCGATAAAGCGATCCTTAGGAATATTTATTTTTGGTAATTCATAATTTATTAATTTAATTATCCATTTTATACTGCATATAAAAACTATATAAGGCTTATTGTAATGAAATATGTTCTAAAATTTGCTTCTTTTTTTCTTGTTTTAATTGCCTGCAGCCTTTATACTTTTACCGGCAGAGCCGGAATTGCCGTTGATGCAAATGGCTCATTGCAGGACAAATTCAGTGTGCTTTGGGATAAGTATGCAGATAGATTAGACCAGGACGATCCTAAGTACCCTCATAGAATCTTTTATGATTCTAACGATGAAATTGATGCTCTGGTGAATTCGGCCTGGAAATATAAAAATCGCACCTATGAATTATATTATAACGATACTGTTAAATTAGCCCGTCATATTTATAACATTGCCATTTTTACAAATGATATTACTAAAGAAGTTTCTCTGGAAAGGTTTGAAAAAGGAATCCAGGGTTTTCATTACAGCATAGACCAGATATGTTCCTGGATAAACAGCAAAAGTATAGATATTTTTACTTACGATGAACTGCAGCTAGTTTTATATCTAATCGCTGATGGAATTATTGTTTTAAAAGACGGTAAATTTATTTCGGCCGGGAAAGTTAACCATATTTTAGGGGTGGCTCCTGGCAAGAAAAGATCAATGAAAACCGTATCTTCCCATGAGCGGCTCCATGTCATCTGGGACGAGGATGCGGACCTGAAAAATGAATATACTCAAAAATGGAGGGCTTTAAGTCAGGCCGATAAGGACAAGGTCGTCAGTTCCTTAAAAGGCTACTCATTAAGCAAAGAAGAGCAGCTGATTGAAGAATGGTTTGTCAGAGAGCTGGAAAACTCATACTTTAACTGATGCCATGCTGCCGCACTATATATTATTCAATCATCTGGTCATAAATTTTTACGGGCTGTTTGTATCATTTGGCGTCGCTTCGGCCTTATTTATGATATATAAATCAGCTCCTTCAAAAAATATTAATCCTAAAAATATATTAAATTTTAGCATTTGTGTCGTTTTAATCGGCTTAATGGGCTCCCGAATCTTTTTTGTCATTTTTAACTGGCATTTGTTTTCAGGTTTCCCGATTTCCAGGATGCTGGCTTTCTGGAGAGGCGGTCTGATGTTCCAGGGCGGGCCCATTGTGGCTGTGCTGGCCTCACCGTATTTATTGAAAAAATATGGATTAAAATTTTGGCCGGCAGCTGATATTATAGCCCCATCGCTAGCTCTGGGTCAGGGAGTGGGCCGGATAGGCTGCTTTTTCGCCGGGTGCTGCTACGGAAGGGAAACCTCACCCCATACCCTGATTTCTGTTGTTTTTCCGGCCAGCTCTCAGGCCCCTTCTGGCGTACCCCTTTGGCCGGCTCAGCTGATGGAGTCGGTCTGCCTTTTGGCCTTAAGTTTTTTGCTGGTCAGGGCCTCGAAAAAAAATTACTTCAAAAACCACGGAGGGCTGATTGCCGGCCTTTATCTCTTCTGCTCCGGGCTTTTGAGATTTATAATGGAGTCTTTCAGGAACGACAATCGTGGCAGTCATATTTTTGGCTATTACCCCACCACCCTGATAAGTTTGTCTATGCTTATATTTGGATTAATTGTATTGGTCAGATTAAAAAAGGCCATTAATATGGAATTAACAGCGGAATAAATTCAACTATGTATGTCAGATATTCCTTCTCCGGCAAGACCAGGAAAATAGCATTTATAGTTATTCCGGCAGTGACATTTCTGGTTTTTTCAATGCTTACATATCCTTTAGCTTACATTTTTTTGTTAATTAATATAAAAAACAATATTCCAACCTTCATAGGATTCGTTGCAGCATTACTGTTTGGCGCTATTTTTTGCTTATGCACCATATGGCCAATAAAAATTTCCCACTGCCGGAACAGAAAAATTTCCTTGCTACTGTCGGCCACTGGCATGACTTTGGGGTTTTACTTTTTCATTTGCTTTTTTATCGTTTTAGGTTCCAATTATTCCGCCCATAAAATTCTGTCTTTTGATTTGGATTTATTTCTGACTGTTTTCAGATTTATTTATATTTTCACGCCTATAGTTACAGACTCCGATATAGGAATGGTCGTTGGCCTGAAAATAGCTGTTAATTACTTAGTTATTCTGTTTAGCATAGTTATTTTTAATCTCTATTTATTCAATATTCCTTATTCCGAAGAAGACGGCCAATGGATGAAGTACAAACATTTCAGGAAAATTTTAGGCGGAAAAGTTAATTTGGATTTACTGGCTAAGAGGCTGAATAATTATCAATTTGATCTGTTAGATGAGATTACCTTAAAGGATACGAATAAAAAGCCAAGTTCTGAGTCCAATATTTTACAGTTTAATGTTTTCACTTCAAAAAACGTGAAAGAGATTGTTGCCTCGGCCGTTTTAAATTACACATCTTATGGCTCGAAAGGCTCAAAAATATTGCTATCAGATGCCTATATACGCTCACCATATAGCATCAGTCTTTCAAAATATTTGAATATTTGAATATTTGAAATACGATAGTAATGTTTGATTATTAATTGCAGCCGTGCAACTGGCCGCATTTTAAAAATGGAATCGCAGATTCACAGATTTTTTTTATCCGGACATGTCCCGAGGATAACTTGCTGTTTTGGTCAATTGATTACGACTTTACCAATAAAATTTTAACATTTTAGCTAATATGAATTAAGCGGAGAGATTTATGAAAAAATTACTACCGGTGTTTCTGTTTGTCATTATGCTGCTTTCAATCAATTTTTACCCTGCCTCAGTTCAAGGTCAGCAATCAAGCGATCCAGGCAGTCTGGAAATTTGGAATTCAAATTCTGTCTTTGTCAATCAGGGCATGTTTGCCTATCAGTTTACTGTTGATACCCAGGGAATGAATCTGTCAGGGACTGAGGGAATGACGAACCTGACCGTAGAAACTAATTTTGGGAGAATAGAGTTTCTTAAAGACCCGGAAGGCGGTGTTTTCAATGGATCAGAGGCGACCAGATACGGCACCGGCATTTTGGAAAGTGATTCCGTCGACGATAGTATCGCCATTACGAAAGTAACTGCTCAAATAAACGGAAAAGCGGTTGATTTAACTAAAAATATTTCTGTGCGTGATTTTCAGCCTTTAAAAATAGCGGTTGCGACCAGAGTTGGCGTTATAAAAAAGTCAGCTAACTAAAATCAACAAGCTTATATCAGCCTTTACGGACAATATTCCGGCCGGAAAGTTCTCTTACGGCCGGAACACGGGTGCTTTTTTTAAGCTCAAGCAGGACTCAAAGGCTGACTGTGCTCTGATTTTTTAAATAACTTGCCTTCCGAATCAAGCAAGGCAGTCTGGCCTCCGATTTAGGCCTCTGGGCAGCCTTTAGCAAGTCGGAACCGGAAGCAAAGTTTTTGTCCTGACAGGCCGGTATTTTTAAACAGGCACCTGGCTTTTGCCAACCAACGTGGTTCCGGCCGAAAAGGCTCCGTCCATCCCGGCGCCCCGCAGTTCCGGCTAAATGTCCTCCCTGAAGCTCCGGCACCTGGACACGGCCTCTTGCCTTTGGCTGAAATTTTACGGTCTTTAGAGACTGGCCTCTTTTTTAAAATCTTCTTCAATTTTTCCGTCAAGTCTGCGAAAATCAGCCCTTTAGTCTCCCTATCCGGCCTCAATCAGGCATATCTTCAGAAACACTGCCAGAAACATGCCCCAAAACTCAGGCTGTCAGACTTGCCCTGGCTGGCCCTTCCTTATTTACTTTTCCTGTCTTTAAGCCTAAATTGAAAAAATATGCCTTTCTGACTTAAGGAGACATTTATGCCTCTTCCCTTGATAATTCCTGTCGTGCTGGGAGCAGCCGGCATTTTCGGGGCCGGAAAAGCCGCCATGGCTGTGATTGATTCCAAAGAGGCCGAAGCTGTTGTCAAAAAGTCCAAAGGCTTTTTGACAGGGCCACGGAACAATTGGAACAGTCCAAAGCTTGGTCTGATTAAAGGAGCCGCTCTTTTTAGCGCCTTACTGGCCCCTGGCTTTTTATTTTATTTCAGCCTCTTACGGGCCAGGGCGGAGAATAAATTGGCTGAAGCCAGGGCCGGCCGGGCGCAAGCCTTGGAATATAGAAAAATAGCTGAAGGCGTGTGCCAAAACTTATTGACGGTTCAAGAAGATGCCAATTCAGCCAGTCGGGTTCTCGCTTCTTTGCGGGAGAGGCTGAAAGTGGCCACGGCCAAGCTGGAAGCCGTCATTGGCCTTGCAGGTCCGGACTTTTCCCTGTACAGCGATCAGGCCAGAATAAATACTTTACTGGCCTTTAAGCACGCGGAATTGGTTAAGACAGTTGCCGGCACCTCCGTATTGACTGATTCCGGCAACTTGAACGGTCAGGCCAGGGCAATTTTTCTGAGGGCGGAAACGGATCTCGTTTATTTGTAGCCTTAATCCGGCCTGCTTAGAGCCGCAGCCGCTGTTTTTGCGGCTTTAACTGCAGTTAATCTGTCTGAATGCCGCCGGCATGCCTTCAATCATCAGATGTCAGTGAGACAGATATCCATGAGACGTCATTATGCATCCTGCCATTATCATGACATTTTTAGCCTCAGTCGGAGCTTTTTTGGGGGCCAGAAAAATTGACCGGGCGGATAAAATCTCCGAAGAGGCTTTTAGCATCGCCGAAGGGGCCAGGCTCAAGCTCTGCCAGGCCGCCAAAACTCAGGAAAACAGCCTGGCAGAAGTTGATCTGAGTTTATTTTCCTTTGGGCAGCTGAAAGCCAATCTCCTGGAGGAACAGCTGCGGGATTTTTTTAAAATTTACAGTCAGATTAAGTCAGCTGATTTTGGGGTCCAGGAAGGCTGGACAGAAAATCCGCCCCCTTCTCTGGAAGGGGCCCTGGCCGCGCTCAGAAAAGAAAGTCAGACGGCTGCGGCGGCTTTAAGGAAGCTCGGCGGCCGGGATTCAAGGGAAGCCGTGACCGATTTCGGGATTTGCGGCATTCCGATGTTAGTGGCTTTGGCCGTAGTGGACCGGGCCGTTTCGCCCAGTTCCGGGCTGGCGGCCAAAGGCTTTTATTTCCCGGACATGCTGGACCAAAAAAACAGCGCTTTCCCCAAAGATCCGGACAAAAAGGCTGCCTCTGAGTCCTCTTTGACCATCAAAGAGCTTCTGGCCGGGTTTTACAATGAATCAGGAGCGGAAAACAAACTGGAACTGGCCAGAGAGATTAAAGGCAAGTCAATTGTCTGCCAGGCCGAAGTGGCTGTCTTTTGCCAAAAATTGGCTGAAATTCAGGATGTAACCGATTCGGCCGTCCGGGTACTGGGCCTGCTGAGGGAAAATTGACCCTGTCTGCGGCCAAGCTGGAAATTGTCATCGATCTTATTGGGAACGATTACAGCCAGTATAATGACAAATCCAAAAAACAGACTCTTCTGACTTTGAAAATAGTTCTGTTAATCAAAACATTGCTGGAAACATCCATATTGACGGAATCCGGCGATTTAACGGACTCATCAGAGAAGGTCTTTAAAAATATAGAGTCCCGGATTGCCGTTCTGGAGGAGTAATTTCAGAATTTGACCGGAGATCCCGGAGGTTTTTAAGGAAAAGGCCCGTACGGCCAATAATCAGGAGAGATTTAAAAGGGGGCAACCCAGGCCGGTTTCGGTTTTTTTATTTCTTAGCCTCCCGGTTATGATTAAGCCTCTGCATTCAAGTGACCGCTCCAGGGACGCCGGAATTACTGAACAGGCCCGAGCGCCTTGGTTAAATATTCTTCCCTAGGGAGCCTGCTGGCGGAGCCGAAGATCTGCTGATTTTTTTCATCGTCTGATCCGTTTTCATTCTGCAGTTTAATTTTAGCCGCCTCTTCATGCGGCTGCCTGCGGAGCCGGCCGGAATTGCGGCTGTCTTAGGCTTTGGCGCGTCTGTTTTTTTCAAATGCCCGGGCCCGAATGAAACAGACCTGTATGGCCCAGACCAATGCGACCCAGAGCTTCTCAGGCTGCCCGCCTTAAAAATGTTCCCAGGCTCCTGTCAGGGTTTCCTCCTTCTTTGGAGGCTTCTTGGGGAAGCGCTCAGGGCCGGTCTGAAATTTTTCCGGCTGCTTCAGGCAGCCGCTCCATGAATTGTTCCTGCCCAATGCTCAAAAAATTTCTAAGGTGTCCGCCTCAGAGTCTGACCGGTCTGACGAAATGGGCCGCCCGGCAGATTTTTGACAAAAGACACCAAACATCATGGCTTTTTATCAGTCTGCCCCGCTTTCTTTTGGACGGCTTGCTTTTATTCCTCCGTCTCTTCAGCCGGCTGCTCCCGGAGCCGCAGCAAATCCTGACTGTCCAGAACATGGGTCCGGCCGTTTTTCTCAAAGACGCAGGCTCCGATATTTCGGGCCTTCAGATCCACGGCCAAAGAAATTAGGATGGGGTTTTTGGAGGCGCCGCCGCAGTCAAGGCCCCGGATCCGGGTCAGCCCGGCCTGGGCCGACTTGAGAGCCGCCGGGCTGTCTTCCGCAGTTTTCATCTCAATTATGTAATGCTGATCCTTATAAGTTGTCTCCAAATCAGCCTGGCCACGATTTTTACCGGCTTCGGGGCGGACGTCGGCCCCGACTGACCACAGGCAGGCCTGCAGGACGCTCCTATAGAAATTTTCGCCCTTTTTCAGACTCAAGGATTCCAGGAAACTCCCGGCCGAGTTCGGCTCGGAAAAGCCCCGCCGCTTTTCGGCCTGCTCCAGGGCCGTCCCGGTCAGAACATCCTGGTCCGTTTTAACGGAAACCGCATCAGCATGATCCCTGGAAGACAGGCCCGAGTACAGGCTCATGAAAATGACGGCCATATTGGGGACATCGCCTTTGGCCAGATATTTTTCCAAATCGAAGGCCGCCGCCGCAGCCATTCTTTCAGACGAATAAACATTCTCCATAAACAGGGCCGAAAGCGCGGTCCGGACTTCAAAGTTGGGATAGTCCAGAGTGTAGGAACCGTCGCTGCCTTCCCGCAGGGTCAGATAACCGGCCTGAAAGAGAAACCCTTCCGGCGGCGTGGAGCCGATCTCTCCCGGCGTTCTGGCGAAATTTTTGCTGACCCGAAGGCCGGAAAATTCTTCCACCGTGAGTTTTTTGTCGCGGAGGAATTTCCGGATAAGGCCGTTGGAGCCGGATTCCATCCAGTAACTGTTGAATTCCCGGTCTTCGAAGAAGAGCAGAGCGCTGAAGGGGTTGTAGACTCTGGTCTTTCCGTCGAAGGAAAAGCCGTCATAATGGTTCCGGATCTGCTCCAAAAGCTCCTTTTCGCTCAAACGGAGCTGTTCGGCCGCACTCTTTATGTGCGGGGCGAAATTCACCTCCAGTTCCTGCTGGGTCAGGCCCATGAAGGCGGCGAACCTGGAATCAAGAGGGATGTCCGTGAGGTTATTAAGAGGGGAAAAGACTCCCATCCGGGAAAACTTGGAAATCCCGGTGATGAAGACGAAATCCAGATATCTGTCATTGGATTTTATTTTAGTGTAAAATCTTCGCATGAAGTTGCGGGTTTGTTCCGCCAGCTTAGGGTCATAGGTCAGTTCCCGCTGGATCAGACTGACAACGGGAGCGTCGTATTCGTCAGTCAGCAGGACGATCTTTTGGGAAGCGGCCTTACTGACAGCCTTCAGCAAACCGGAAAAATCGGTCGCCGCATCATCCCCTCCCAGGGCAATCTTATATCTTTCAGCATTGACTTCCAGGCAATTCCTTTTTACCGCAGTTTCCAGAATTTCCGGACTTTCACAGTCATTAGCTTCGCTCATGTCCAGAGAATGACCGGTTTGGGGGTGAATTTTGGTGAATTCATGAATTCCTCAGCCGCCAGTCCCTGAAAAAGCTCCTGCCGCCCGGAGAAGAAGGCGTCCGGAGCCGAGACGGTCAGGGATTTGCCGAAACGCCGGGGCCTGGCGCAGAAGACGACTTTCCGCCCCTTCGGCAGCAGGGGAAAATATTTCGTTTTGTCCGCATATACAGCCTGCCTGTCCCGCACTTCCTCAAAAGTCTGTATCCCAGCGGGCAGTTCCGGCAGTTCCGGCGAATCCGGCGGCTTATGGTCCATCTGAGCCTCCTTTCAGCCAAGACCTCACAATATTTTGCTGATGCTTCAAAGGCTTATTATGCAGTTCAGTTCCACTTAATTTAATATTATATTACAGCACTGGGGGCCTTCAAATATTGGGAGGGGCGGGGGGAGGATACCTTCGGCGGCTTTGCCTCCTGTGAGCAGTTACGAATTTATAGTCCATCTGCAGTCGGTCAAAATGTTTTAATAGACAATAATTTAATTAATTATGCCATAAAAACATGTATAAACATATAAAAATATATAAAAAAATATATTTTACAGGCAAAAACTTTCCTTCAAACCGAAGACTTGGAGACAAAACTTGATATTTCCCCTTAACTTGCTATATTGACAATTACTTGACAGGCGCCATGAGGCCTAACAGGGAACTCCGTTCAATTCGGAGGCGGACCCACCGCTGTAATCGGGGACTGGGGAAACAGGACACCACTGGCTTTTATGCTGGGAAGGAGTTTCTTCCGGACTGATCCGAAAGCCAGAAGACCTGCCTGCCAATACGGCAGATAAGATGCTCTTGAGGATTGGGGCTGTTCTGCCGGGCGGACGGCTTTGCCTTAAAATAAGTCCGCTGGCGTTTAATTTCAGGGTCTAAATCGGGAAATCCTGGATTGGCAGACAATCCGGGGTTTTTTTTTGGCCGGAATTCCCCCCAGTCCTTCATATCCGGCGTAAAATTCAGGGTGCCTATGACAAAATCACCAGTCTTAAAAGTGGCTCTGGTCCATCTGGAGGTTCTGGGCGGACAGCTGACCGCCAATCTGGAAAACTTTCTGAAACTGGCCCGGGAGGCGGCCCGAAACGGGGCTCAGTTAATTGTCGGCCCGGAGATGGCCATGTCCGGTTACTGCTTCGAAAGCCGGGAAAGCATGGCCCCTTTTGCTCAGACTGAAGACGGGCCTGTTTTAAAGGCCGTTAAGGAACTGGCCGCCGAGCTGGAGGTCCATGTGGTCATAGGCCTGGCCGAACGGGATGAGCCGGGGGGAATGTTTTACAACTCAGCTTTTTTGGTCAGTTCCCAGGGCCGGATTGCCGGCCGGGCCAGGAAAATTAACGCCGAATCCCGCTGGGCCTGTCCGGCCAGCCAGCTCCAGAACAATATCTGGTCAACTCCCTGGGGTCAGGTGGGCATTCATATCTGCGCCGATTCCTGGAACAGTCTCATTACCCGCGTTACGGCCGTCAAAGGGGCTGACATGCTCATTCTGCCGGCCAACTGGCCGCCTTCGGGCATTAATCCCCAGGATCTCTGGCGGTTCAGGGCTCTGGAAAACGGACTGTGGTTTGTAGGCTGCAACCGGACGGGCATTGAGAAAAAATTTGACTGCACGGAGGCTGTTTCCTGCGCTTACGATCCCAAGGGCCGGGAGATTTTTTCAGGACAAAGCCCGGTCAGCACGGTCTTTTATCTGGAAATTCCCTTAACCGCCGAAGGGCGCCTGGACTCCAGCCGGCGAAAAGAGATCATGGCTCGCCGGACGCCCCAGAAATATCACCGTCTGTACGGCAATTTTTCGGGCCTGAAGGATCTGACCGGGTTTTTAAAGCTCCCGGCCCCCGGGCCCATGGAAATCAGGGCTCTGGTGCCGGAAGCGGGCCGGAATCCGGTTGACTTTGTCGAAAATGCAATCGGCGATCTGCCGGAGGAATCGCTTCTGGTCCTGCCGCAGGCGCCTTTGGATTCCGCCTCTCTGGAGAGGCTGAAAAATATGCTTGGCCGGCGGTTTCTGGTCTCCCGTCTCGGCCCCCGAAGATCCGACTTTCTGGTTCTGGGCGGAGACGGACCGGGAATAAGCCTGCCTTCAGAGGGGCTCTGTCTGGCTGACATCCATAAGGGCCGGTTCTGGCTGGCTGATGAAGACGAGATAGTTCAGCCCGAAGCGGCCGTAGCGGCCGCCAAAAGCGGAGCGGACGCCGCTGTGGCTTTTGTTTCTTCCCTGACTCCGGAGATGAAGCTTCTGGCGGCCATGAGGCCGATAGATCAGCTGGCCGCTATCTTAACGGCCCCCGACGGGGCGGCCATGGGCCTTATGTATCTGGGCCACCAGACCGGCCGGGGAGCTGCTGTCAGTCCCGGCCAAGCCGGGGGCCTGACTTTGGATACCGCCGAAACAAGAGAGAAACGTTTTCAGGACCGCCTGGATTTTGAAGCCTTATTCAAGCCGGGCGATCTTTAAGGAATGTCTGTGATCAAAGGAGCCGTCTGGGGGCTTATTGCGGCCCTAATTATAGCGTCAGGGAGACCTCTGTGGGCAGGAGGGCCCGAAAACGGCCGGGTCATTATTTCGGCCGATGAGATTTCGGCCATGAAAGTCTCCAAAATATACGAGATTTTAAACCGGGTGCCCGGAGTTGCAGCCTCGACATCCTCGGTTTCCATTCACGGTTCCTACAAAGTTAAGGTATTTCTGGACGGGGCGCCTATAACCGATCCGTCTTCCGGCTATAACGCGGTTGTCTGGGATCATCTGGCTCCGGAGAATGTGGATAGAATTGAGGTCATACTGGATTCCGGCGGCCTGATTTACGGTCAGGACGCCTCGGCCGGGGTGGTCCTAATAACCGGCAAAGCGGCCGAGAAATTTCAGGGCAGCCTCAAAGTCTACGGCGGGGATTACGGGCTGTTCAGGTCCGAGGCCGAAGTGACGGCCACTAAAGGGTTATGGGGCATCTCGGCCATGGCCGGCCGGGAAGAGAACGGCGGGTTTGAGCCCAACGAGGATAAGCTCATCTACCGGGGCAGCCTGAAAGTCTCCCGGCGCCTGACCGACGGCCTGATTTCCCTGTCAGCCTCCTTACTGGACGATGAAAGGGGACTGTACGGCTATCCCGGTTTTCCCACCCCTGAGGCCAGGAAGCGCAACCGCCTTTTCATGCTCGGCCAGGAAACGAAAGTCGGCAGGCTTGCCAATAATTTCAGCTACCAAAGGGGCCGGGTGGCCAATACAGATCCCAGCCGGGCCATTGACCAGTATCTGATGGTCTCCGAGGCGGCCGATAATTTAGCCATGTCTTTGGAGCCGACCGGCTGGGCCAGTCTGTTTTTAGGCACTGGTTTTAAAAAAAGCTGGGCCGAAAGTTCGGATTTCAGTCCCCAGAGCGAAACATTCTGGCATTTTTTTGCCCGGACGGAACTTAAGCTGCCGATGCCGGGCTTGGTTTTAGCCATGGGCGCCAGGTACAACTACAATTCCAATTTCAAAAACAACTGGAATCCCGAGTCGGCTTTATCTTTCAGCCGGGGCGGTTTCAGGGCGGCTTTAAAGTACAGCCGGGCCGCCAATACGCCTTCATACCAGCAGCGTTACAACCGGTCCAGCTCCACTGTCCCCAACCCGTCCCTGGATCTGGAGACGGCCGACAATTACGGACTGGTGCTCGCCTGGCAGGCGACCGAAAAGATGAGCTGGCATTTGAACGGGTTTTATAACCGCTTAAAGGGCCGCATTACCTACGATCGGCCGGCCAATTCCGGAGTCGGCCGGTACAGGAATCTGGGAGTGGCCACGTACGAAGGCGGGGATTTGGGATTTGACTGGAAGACGGCCGATTTCCTGGCCGTAAAGGCCAATCTGACGTATATGCGGGCTAAAGATAAAGACATCAATAAAAACCTGACCGGCCGCTCCCGGCTTTCCGGCAGCACGGAGATAATATTTAAACCGGCGCCGGAATTTTCGGCCGTTCTGACTGTGGATTACCGGACGCCTGCCTGGTCGGACCGGCTCAATACCGACCGCATTCCCGGCTACGCTCTGTACCATCTGAGGGCCGAGTGGGATTTGGGCCGTTTCAGCCTTTTTTTCAATATGGAAAATATTTTAAACCGTTCCTGGCTCTACTCCGACGGACTGAACGGCCCGCCGCGCAACTTCTATGCGGGCGCTGTCTGCCGCTTTTAGAGCCTTGGAGGAGAAACATCATGAAAATTACCGCCCTGCTGGGCTCCGTCTACGCCTCCTACCTGATTAACGCCAGACCGGAAGAGGTTCATCCGGATGTCCCGGTCTCGGTCTTTGTGGGCCGGAAAGCTGTAGCCCAGAAGGAGAATGTCCGGAAGGCCATCTCCGAAAGCGGCCTTATCTTCATCCAGGACAGCGGAGAGCAAATCTATGACACGTATAAAAGCGATTTGGAAGCCCTCCCCTCTGAGGTCAAAATAATCAGACTCGGCCATGACATGAGCGACTGGGGCGGCAATGTCGGCCCTCAGGCACTGGCTCAGGCCAGCCTGTATCTTTCCCAGGGCGGTCCGGTTAACGGAGCCAATCTCTGGCGCTATCTGATCCAGCTGGCTTTGGGCGCCCCGGAAGAGGCTCCCGGACCCGCAGAGCTGCCCCGGCTGGGCCTTTGGCACCCCGAGGCTCCGGAATTGTCTTACCCCAATATCCGGGAGTATCTGGCCTGGTACGAACCTTACGCCCGAACCAGAGGTTTGGGCCCGGCGGCTGGCCTGCTTGTCAACCGCTTTTTCTGGGCCATTGCCAAACCCACAGTGGAGGCGGCCATGATTGAAGCTTTGGAGGCTTTGAAGCTGTCGGTCTTCCCGGTCTTTGCCGGCTGGTCAGAGGGTCCCGGGGAAGAGCCTAAAGCCGGTCCCTGGATTTTAGAGCAGTACGGCGGCCGGAGCGGCCCTAAAGTTGAGGCTGTGGTCAAGTTTGTCAGCCATTTTTCCAATGAGGGCCAGGACATTAAGCCGGCTTTTATCGGCGACGATTCTCCGGCCCGAGCCAATGTCCGGCTTTTTAAGGCCTTAAACGCGCCTGTTTTTCAGCCTTTGGTCAGCTGGAGCCAGAGTCCGGAGCAATGGGAAAACAATCCCCGGGGCATGGGGGCCGAAGCGGCCTGGACTATGACCCTGACCGAATTTGAAGGGGTTATAGAGCCGTTTTTTGTGGGAGGGACGGTCAGAGGCGCCGATGACAGCGAAGATTCCTGCCGCCAGGCTCATCCGGAAAGGATTGCCCGTCTGGCCGGAAGAATTGCCAGGTGGATTGATTTAAGAAGAACGCCGCCCCGGGACAGGAAAATAGCTTTTGTCCTCCACAGCAATCCCTGCGCTTCGGTTGAAGCCACAGTAGGCACGGCCTCGGGACTGGACGCAGCCGAATCGGTGGTCCGGATAGGCCGGGAGATGAAAAAAGCCGGATACCGCCTTGAGGTGCCTGAGAGCGGCGAAAAGCTGATGGAAACCATTATGGCCAAAAAAGCCATTTCCGAATTCAGGTGGACTTCGGCTCCGGAGATAGTGGAATCAGGCGGGGCTCTGGCTCTTTTGCCTCTTGACAGCTACGCCCGGTGGTATGAGACGTTTCCGGAAAAAATAAAGGATCAGCTGGAGGCCGCCTGGGGCCGGCCGCCCGGAGAGACCATAGACGAAGTGCCGCCGTCCATGGTTTACGGGGATAAGATAATTGTCTCCGGCCTTCCTTTGGGCCCCAACTGCGTCATTACGGTTCAGCCCAAACGCGGCTGCGCCGGCAGCCGCTGTGACGGGCGGGTCTGCCGGATCCTCCAGGATCCCTTGATTCCGCCGCCCCACCAGTATCTGGCTGTTTACCGGTGGCTGGAAGATCCTCTGGGGTTCGGGGCTCAGGCCGTTATCCATGTGGGTACCCACGGTTCTTTGGAGTATCTGCCGGGCAAGGGGGCGGGTTTGTCGGCCGAATGTCTGCCGGATCTGGCCATCCATGAACTGCCCAATCTCTATATTTTCGCGGCCGGAGCGACCGGAGACGGCCTGACGGCCAAAAGACGCTCCTATGCCGCCTTAGTTGACCATATGCCGCCCGGTCTTAAGGGCACTGAGCTTTACGGTCCCTGGGCCGAAATCAGCGATCTGCTGACCCAGAGGACGAGAGCCCAGGACCGGGGCAGACGGGAGCAGCTGGAGGATTTTATCCGGCAAAAGGCCAGAACTTTAGGCTTTGATAATCTGCCTGCTGACGGGGAGTTCGAGGAGCTTTCCTACGCCTTAAGACAGGACCTGGCTTTGATCTCTCAAAGCCAGACCGAAGATGGGCTCCACATTCTGGGGGAAATTCCGGAAAAAGAGAAACTGGCCAGGATGATCGCAACTATTCTGCGCTTTGAAAGCGGCGAGGCGGTCTCGTTCAGGTCCTGGCTGGCCGGGGAAATGGGTTTTGATTTTGAGAAAATCTTAAATGACCCGGGAGCGGCGGATTCCGGGTCCGGTCTTTCGGGTTTTGAAATTCTGGCCAAAGTTGACGGGGAAGTCATTAAGATAGTCACGTCTGTTCTGGACAGCGGTAACATAAGCGGCGACCTGGCCGCCGCTGCCGAGAAAAGTCTGGGCCGGAAACCCGGGGACGGGGAGTTTATAACCCAGCTGGCCGGCAGACTCAAAGACATCCTGGAGCGGGCCGGGGCCAGCCGGGAGCTGGACAGTCTTATGAACGCCCAGGCCGGCGGCTATATTACGCCTGGCCCTTCGGCCGCCTTATGGCGAGGCCGGGCCGACGTTCTGCCTACCGGCCGCAATTTCTACACCCAGGATCCCCGAAGACTGCCGACTCAGGCGGCCTTAAAAGTCGGGAGCTCCTTAGCCGAGGCAACGGTTGCCAAACATTTAAAGGAAGAAGGCCGCTGTCCCGAGAGCGTGGCTTTTTTCTGGATCAGTTCGGATCTGCTCCAGAACGACGGAGAGGATCTGGCCCAGATGCTTTATTTGATGGGCTTAAAACCCAGGTACTCCGGTTCGGGCCTCCTGATCGGCACGGAAGTCATTCCTTTGGAAGAGCTGGGCCGCCCCAGAATCGATCTGACCGTCCGCATTTCCGGAATTATGCGGGACGCTTTTTCCGGCACGGTCGATCAGCTGGACCGGGCTGTTTTGAAAGCAGCCGGTCTGGACGAACCGGTTGAGAAAAATTTTGTCCGCAAGCACACTCTGGAAAACCTGGCTGCGTCCAAAGCCGATCCCCGGAGTCAGGAAGCCTTCCGGCGGGCGACGTACCGCATATTCGCCTCCCCGCCGGGATCGTGCCTGTCGGGCGTCTATCTGGCTGTCATGGCTTCAGCCTGGCGGGACAAGGAGGATTTGAAGGACATCTATCTTCAGCACGGCTCTTACGCCTACGGGGAAGGGGTATTCGGGGAACTGGCCCCCAGGGCTTTTCAGGCCGCCTTGTCCCGGGTGGACGTCAACTTCCTGAAGCTTAATTCCGATTCCGATGATTTTTTAGGCTGCGGGGGCTATTTCGGCACCCAGGGAGGCTTGGCCTTAGCCTGCGAGGCCATTCAAAACAGGCCGGTAAAAAATTACTGCGGCGACGCCCGCAATGCCAAAGCCTTAAAAGTCCGCGATTTAACTGAGGAAATAAGCCGGTCGGCCGCAACCAGACTCTTAAACCCGGCCTGGATAGCCGGTCAGAAAAACCACGGCTACAAAGGGGCCCAGGAAATAGCCAGGCGGGTCGGCAATGCCTACGGCTGGCAGGCTACGGCTAAAGCAGTCGATGAAGGCATTTTCGACGGCATTACCGAAACTTTCTTTTTGAATGAGGAAAACCGGGCTTTTTTTGAAAAGCATAATCCCTACGCTCTAGAGGAGATGGGACGGCGTCTTCTGGAAGCGGCCAGCCGGGAACTGTGGCAGCCGGACGGGGAGCTTTTGGATAAGCTTAAGTCCGTCTATTTAAGTTTAGAGGGGCTTCTGGAAGAAAGGACCGAGACGTTCGGCGGCGACATTCAGGGCGGAGCGGTGGACATTCTAACCGCTTCCGAGGTGGCCAGCTGGAAAGAGAAAATGGACGCTTTTAAAGCTCAGGCCGCAGCGGCCGGAGCCTGAAATTTTCAGCCGGAAATTGAAAAGCCTCCGGGCCCGGTAAATTTCCGGCTGAAAGCAGGTGACTAATTATTGGCTTTCATTTACCCGTCATATAAAGTCCGGCCCCGGATTGTGTCTGTGGTTTTGGGCCGTTCGTTTCAGCTTCCTTCCTGCTTATCCTTTTAAATATTTAATATGCCCGATTAATGAATTGTATTTCATAAAACAATCCGTACTTCTTATTTTTGGCCTCTACCTGCCTTAAATCGGCCGGAGAGAGTCTGTTTCTCGCCTTTTGGCCATTTGGCAGACCGGAACTGTATGGGGTATGATTACAGTCAGGAGTTTAAAGGATCCGGGCCTGTCGGCCGGACCTTGTTTCGGTTTATTTAAGAAAATTCAATTAAGGTCCTTCGGCCTTTTTATATACAGGGTATTCATGAGAAAATTCTTTTCCGCTCCGGTTTTTTGGGCCGTATGGATGCCGTTGTTTTTGGCCGCCGCATTGTTCCGGCCGGCAGAAGTCCGGGCCTGGCAGATACCGGGCACGGTTCAGGAAGCCACCCTGGCTGTTGAACTGGTCAAGATTTTAAACCAGGAAAGACAGCAGGACAGTCTGAGGTTTCTGGCTCTGGACTCGGCCCTGTGCGACGTGGCCGATTATGAGGCCGCTATTCTGACCAGAAATTTAAGTCCCGAGGCCACCCGTCATCCCAATCTGAATAAACCCATCAACCTGTCCGTTCCCCTGCGCCAGTTTCAGGTCAGCGGACAGGCGGTGGGGGTTCTGCGGGTTTTCAGCAATTTGGAGCCCCGTGAACTGATTATGACTATGTCCTCTAATCTGGAGGAAAGCAAAGAGATGTTCTATGAGAAATATACCGGGATCGGGGTCCGGGTCCGGGAGATGCCCAGCGGGCAGAAGCTGATGGTTTTTGTCTTCTCCACCGGCCCCATTGATCTTATCAGGTTCAGAAAGCAGGTCTGCGAGATAGTCAACGCAGTCCGGCAAAAAGCCGGCTTAAACCCGGTGGCCTGGAGCGATGAGGCGGCCCGAGCGGCCCAGATCAGGGCCCGGGAAATAGAACAAAAACTGTCCCACACCCGGCCTTCCGGCCGAAGCTGGTCCACGGTCGTCACTGACGAGAAAATAGCGGCCGCCGGCAGCGGAGAAAACATCGCGGCCGGCCAGAGAGATCCCAGGAAAGTCATGAACGACTGGCTGAGTTCCCGGGAACACCGGACCAATATCTTAAAGCGGGATTTTAACCGTCTGGGGGTCGGACTTTTTATTTCCCCGGACGGACGGCTTTTCTGGACCCAGCTTTTTTTGGAATAGCGGCCCCGGTTTTATGGCGGCCTGTTCGGCCCCGGTTAAATCGTTAAATCCCTGAAAGCTTCAGGCAAAAGGAAGCATAAAACGAATGAGGCGGAAAGCCGTACTGTTTCTTCTGGCGGTTTGTCTGATCCTGACCCTTGGTTACGGGGACGGATACGCTCAGTATTTACACGGTTTAAGGATGCCCGGCAGCCATACTGAAGCTGTCTGCGCCGAGAAACTGGCCGGAGAGATTAACCGCCTGAGGTCAGATTCCGGCCTCCGGCCTTTAGAACCGGATCCGGGCCTGGTCGAGGTGGCCGACTACGCCGCCGGTTACCTGACCGTCTTCGGGTCTGGTTCGAAAAAAGTTAATTTAAGCCGGGAAATATCTCTTGACTATCCTTTGAAACAAGCCGGAGTCGCCGGCCGGGTCATAGGCGAGGTCAGGGTGTACTCCAATTTGGATTACCGGGAAATGGCCGGGGCTATCCTGGATTCCAAGACTTTAACCGACGAGATTTTTTACCGGGATTACACTCATCTGGGGCTCAGGGTCCGGGAACTGCCCGGAGAAGAGAAGGTAGCCGTCATTATCCTGGGCACCGGGCTTATAGATACAGACAAATTCCGGCTTGATGTCTTTAATATGGTCAATGACGTCCGGATTAAAGCCGGGGTGCAGAAGGTGGAGTGGAGCGAGGAAGCGGCTCTGGCGGCTCAGAAAAGGGCCCGGGAAATCCTCTTAAGCCCCACCCACACCAGACCCGGCGGCGAGAACTGGTCCACGGTCCTTAAACAGTCCAATATCCGGGCCACGGTTTACGGCGAAAATATTGCCGGCGGCCAAAGAGATCCCCAGAGGGTTATGGCCAGCTGGCTTAATTCCCCCGGCCACAGAGACAATATTTTACACAGCCGCTTTAACCGGCTGGGCGTCGGCCTTTTAGTCGGATCCGACGGACGTCTCCACTGGACCCAGATATTTTTAGCTCAGAAAAAATCCGGGTCAGGCAGGATAAATGAAATATCCAAAATCCCCAAACGCCATTAACAATCATTCCCCTGAGCGGCTTTTAAAGTTCTGTCAGCTGACGGCCGGACCCTGGTCTGTAATCCGTTTTCAATCCAGAGCTTTTTAGGCCGGGTGAGTTTAAAACATATTGGTCGCTGCCGGATTTCGGCGTCTTTATCCGGAAATTACACCAATGCCGCAAACTCGAAGGGATAAAGTTCTCCGGCTGTCCGGCCGGCTCTGACTCTGTCCATTCTCCCGGAGAAATCCGGGAACCGTCTTCGGCCGGGTTTCTTTATCAGGCCGGTTTTCTGACTTTGCGGAAAAAGGAAGACGGCTTTTACACATTGGATTATCATCCCAGCTTTGAAGTCAGTTCGGCTTTGCCGGCTCCTGGCCCGGATACTCTTCAGGCGCCGCTGCCCGGCCCCCGAAGAGGATTGAGCTGAGAGAGCCTTAACTCTTCGCGTCTTTAGGGCCAAAAGTCCTGTGAACCCCGCTGATATCACCTGACCGGTCAGGTCCTTCGTGAGCTTTCCGGGGCTTTGGAATTTTGGCCGGGAAAATACTTATGAACGTCAATTTTATACTTTTTGATAATTTTGAGACCCTGGATCTCTTTGGACCGGCCGAGGTTCTGGGGAGGATGCCGGAGTATAGCCTGAGGTTCAATTCACTTTCGGGCGGCTTGATAAAAAGCGCCCAGGCCGCCGAAATTATGACCCGGCCCTCAGATGAGATTGAAGAAGGCGGAATTGTGGTCATCCCCGGCGGCCAGGGGACAAGACAGCTGGCAGATGAGGCCGGTTTTATCGGGAAACTGAAGACAGTTGCCGGCAAAGCCAGTTGGGTTCTGACAGTCTGCACCGGCTCGGGGCTGCTGGCCAAAACCGGACTTTTGGACGGAATGGCGGCTACGGGCAATAAAATTGCCTTTGAGTGGGTTAAAAGTACGGGCCGGGAAGTCCGGTGGCAGAAGCGGGCCAGGTGGGTGGCGGACGGAAAATATTACACCTCCTCGGGAATTTCGGCCGGAATTGATATGGCTTTGGGGTTTATAAGCGACCGTTTTGGAGAGACGAGAGCAAAAGATCTGGCTAGGGTCATGGAATACAGCTGGTCGGCCGATAAGGACAGTGACCCTTTCGCGGTTTTATAGAAAATAGTATTCGGAATTTTTTTAGAGCGTGTGCCAAAAAGCTGCCGCCTTATTGTTCTGACGCCGATATGCCCTGCTCCGCCGATTGCAGAACCGCCGAAGCAATGAATCTTTCGGTCACCGAAGCGCCTCAGAACCGGTTTCCGCAGAATCTGCCTTCTCAAGCGGGGTTCACAGATGAGGATGTTCCCTTAATTCTTTTATTTGGACCGCCGGAATTTGAAGCAGTTCCTGCGTTCAGAGGCGGCTGATAATGTTGTGCTTTTAAAGTAATTATTTCCAAGCAGCATTGTTAAATCTTTTTTTGATGGTTATTTATAGTTTCTTACCACTAATTCGTCAACTTTTCCGCGTTTAGCCGCATCAGAGTTAACCGCCCGTTTTGCCTGGACTACAGTAATGTGATATGAGGCGTACTGCTTTTTTATAAAATCCGTTGCGGAATTAGAAAGCATAAACTTCAAGCCGCGTCTGTTAAGTTCGTCGCAATTTTCACGAAGCCTGATTTGCTCATCACGGGAAAATCCTCTCTTTGCGTAACCGGTAAAGCTGGAAGTATCAGAAACAGGGTCATAGGGCGGGTCAAGATAAACAAAAGTTTTTTTTGGCAAAGTCCGTAAAACCTCCGCATAATCACGTGAAGTCAAATTAACCGCTGCAGCGTTCAGATAAGAGCTGACGGCCCGCAGAGCCGGAGCATTAACAAAATTTGGGTTGCGGTAGTTTCCGAAGGGAGAGTTAAATTCACCCGCATTATTTACTCTGAACAGGCCGTTATAGCAGGTCTTGTTCAAGTACAGTATGCGGGCGGCTTTTTTGAGGTCTGACAATGAAGAATACTTAGTCTTATCCCTATCCCAATTCCGGACAGAATAATAGTAATCCGCTTCATTTTTGAAGTCCTGTAAAGCGGCAATGAGGGCTTCAACATCGTGCCTTATCATATTATAAACGCGGATTAGCTCATCGTTAATATCATTTACGTAGGCTGTTTCAGGCTGCAGGTTAAAAAGCAATGCCCCTCCGCCAAGAAACGGTTCGCAGTAGGCGGCAACTCTTTCAGGAAGAAGCGGGGTAAGAACATCAAGCAGCTGGCGCTTACCGCCAACCCATTTCAGCACAGGGGCAAGCAGTCTGTTCTTTTTCACCCGGAGCCCTCTTTCTTTCTTATAATCTTACCCCGCACAGACCTCAGGCTTTGGACAATGTCGTAATTTATCGGGCCCCGGCCACCGCCTGAAGGCAGAGGTAAAAAAAAGCGAACTTCTTTCCGGCGGTTATCAAGCAGGAAGGTTCGCGATTATTCTGATGGCGGGGACGACGGGATTTGAACCCGCGATCTTCTGCGTGACAGGCAGACGTGTTAAACCGCTTCACTACGTCCCCGTAAGGCCGGATATTTAATATTATTTAGGGCTTGGGCTCTCAGGTCATGTTTTAAAGCCATTGAACCCGAAACAGGAATTGTAGAGGATCACTTTGCCGGTGTCAAGATTATTTTTTATTTTTTATGTTTTATTTTATCCGGCCGGATGAATCCGGCTCTGGGGTCTAGTTTTTGAGCCATGCTCTTCTGAAATGACAACAATAGCGATAAATATATTTTTTATAAATATATTTTTAGCAAAAGTTGGCTATATCAGACTTTTTTCGTAATCCGAGACAATTTAAAAAACAGTCCTTTTTATACCTTAAAAATATAGTAAATTTTATTTTAATAAATATTAAGATATAATATGGATTTTTGGGCCATGAGAGGCGCTACAACCGATCGGCCGCCCAAAGGGCAATTGGTTAGCAGAAAGGCCTTATGCCGGACATCTTATGGATTCTGTTTTGATGAGTTGGTGAGCCGATTCCGGGCCTTTTAGCAGCCGGACACGGCTACTTTTCTCTCCCGGCTGATTTAAGAAGAGAATTGTCGGCGGGTGCCCTTAAGCCTGGAGATTGGGGATTAAATTTAAATGAAAATTGGTAAAATATAGTACTTTACTAGATATATACAATTATATATGTCTATTTAGATATTTATAGTATCTTTTGATGTAATATTAATTAACGATTAACTGTTTTACTTAAGTGATTCAGGCGGATTAATTATTATGATGTTTTTGGGGCAGAGATCTGCCTTTTTCAGCAGACCTGTCCGGCCTTGTTTTTCAGTCCTGGCTTGTCTGATGCCGGGACTTCAAGAAAGAGGAGCTTAAGAAGCGCCTTATCTTGCTGAACAAGCTCTTTGTATTTTGCTTCAAACGCTTTCGCTCGCTCTCTAGCTTCAGTCTTGTTAGCCTCAGCTTCAGCCTTATTAGCCCTGGCTTCAACTTCCATCTTCGATTGGTTGAACATTTGATGCAGGTCAAAAGTTAAGCGCCCCATTTTGCCTCCTCTGTCAAGACTGTTTAGGAGATAAGAATTGAAATACGGCGCAGACATGAAATATATACTTTGAGAAAAATCTTCACATAATTTTCTGTCAGTTATCTTACTGAGAATGCCAACCGTTTTTGCGAAAAGATCATTAAAATATTCATGTGAATCAAATTGATCTGCTAAAGTGAAAAGAAGACTTAAGGTCAAATAATCGCAGCTGATTAATTTAACCGCCTCAAGATGTTTTTTGTATATTTCGTCAAGTGTTTTTATTCCATCTAAATCAGCTAAAAACAATTCAACTGGCATAAAATTTTGGTTTAAATTATGAATAGGTAGACCTTTTTTAGGTGGAAAATATAATATGACCTAAATTACCATCCAAATTAACGCAGACAAGAATCCAGCGACGCGGCAATATCCGCAACGGCGTTGAAGTGTGCAAGAATATCTTTCTGTTGCTTGGTTAAAGTTTTCGTGAATCTACACCTTCCACCGGTGTGAACGACAATGATGTTTTCCAACTTGTTGAGTGACTTTTTTAGTGATGTTGAATTCAAATTGATGTATTTTTTGAGTTTGCCAAGCATGTATGATCTTATTGCCAGCGCTATGAAAGTAACGAATATTTTACCATCAGTAGTGCGTACGTTGTGAGTGCGGACACGGCCTCCTCCCATATACACTTTAATTCGGCTGAAAAGCTTCTCATCAGCATCTTTGTCTCTGTAATAAGACAGTGAGTCTTCTGGTTATGCTGACATATCTGACGAAAACAACCTTTACCTCGCCTTAATTTATCAACTTCATCATTGTTAACATGAAAATCAAACTCACCGCTATTATCATGCTTTTTTAGCGTGAAATACTTTGAATAACGCTGCCGGTTGCTTTTTGGGCAGCGTTTTAGCCTGGATAGTTCCGCTGAAAGCTGTTCAATACGGTCTGACAGTTCACCGCACAATTGCGCATGGCTGTGCGGATCGAAATATAGCGTCAGTTTTCCATTGACTCCATGAATTGAAATCGGCTGCTTAACACAAAAAATTTCTTGTTCAGGAAGTTTATTATGATATCTGTCTATGTCAATAAGTATGAGCATTAATCATTTTCTGAGAAATTTCAAGATAAGCAGGAATGCCTGTCGTGAGACATTTACAGAAATTTTTCAAACTTTTAAAACATCCAGGACTGATAAAACCACCGTCAACCACGAGTTTAACGCCATTAATTCCAACAGACTTTGCATTCGCCAGAACATGAGAAAGATTTGTTTTGTCCGTAAGACTTCCATTGTATCGATTATAGTAAATTGGCAATTTGTTATTTTCACCGCAGAACATGCCAATGTTGAATTGCGGCAGATCCTCACCATCCCGGTTGCAGCCGTACTCAACGTCAGTGAGTGCTTTGGAGTGCGATGACACTGAAGTTACATCGCAGCAGATTGAATCATCTGTCAAAGCCTTTTTCACCCATTTTTTGAAGAAACAATGTAATTCCTGAGGGTTAAATGACTCAAAGAGTTTGCTGCAGCTCTGTGATGTCAGCGATTTTCGAAGCCCTGGAATCAGGTTTTGCGCCTGCCAGTCATCAATGCCATCAACGGCATTTCCTTTGCGGATCATAAATAGAGCGACCGCAACAATTTCGTCTGTCTGAGACCCGAATGTCTCTTGGAGGCAGTCCCATAATCCCATACCTCTGCAGCTCTTTTGCGCTAAATAGGTGTGCCCGTAACTCCAGACGCTGATGTCCGGCATCTCAGGAGTGACGCTGAACATAGCGTAGTAATTGGAATTGGGAATCATCTTACCGCTTTCAGCGTCAACCTTGCCAGTGGACTTTGACTTGTTTCGTGGATTTCCTTCGGCATTTCGAAAAAACTTCGTATACTGATAGACGTATTTATCGCCCTTAGCACCCGCTGATTTTACATGAACACCCTTTTCCGTTGGA
>JAISEL010000052.1 GCA_031264185.1 Deltaproteobacteria bacterium | reverse complement strand
CAGAAAACCATAAGACCTGGTCATATGCGCCGAAAGGGCAACCGCCTGCAATTAAAAGCAGCGGAAAGAGATTAAAATTAAATATTATTTCTGCAATTTCTCCTAGTGGTTTGATGAAGCATATGATATATTTAGAGTCTATGACAGCTAAATTGTTCATCAAATTCATGAACAATATTATTAGGAATTCAACAAAAAAAGTTTTTCTTGCCGTTGGCAACCTGAAAGTTCATCACGGAAAGCTTGTTCAAGCATGGTTAAAAGAGCGCTCCAATAAAATCGAGCTTTTTTTTCTTCCGCCATATTCTCCGGAATTAAATCCTGATGAGTATTTAAACAATATTATAAAAAATAAAATGCAAAGTCTGCCGCAAGCTCATTCTCAGGATGAGCTGAATTCAAATGTACATGGAATTCTTAAACAATTGCAAAACGATCATTCAAAATTTAGGAAAATTTTTGACTATGATAAAATTAAATACGCGAAAGTCGAGGCGAAACCAAAGAATAAATAGATTCTCATAATTATCCGCCGGGGTAATATGTCAAAAATTCGCTTATTCGCTGGCTTGTCAAGTTCGCATTCGGATAGAGTATCCGAGCGTAATTTCCATCCCACCAATCGTTGGCATGGCAGTTCGAAGCGGAGCAGAGAATATAGTAACATATCATAGCCTTAAGTGTGTCGGCATTTCCGTACCCAATACCCTCAATCGCTGGCACAGGGCCAGATTTTGCGATGAAACTATTTAACAGAAAAGTATCGCCGAAGTCTGGAATGAGCTTTTCCCGGATTTTATGTTCGGGAACTGGCACGTATGACGCTGGAGGTTTTCCATAAACGTTGTTATCAATGTTATAGGTGAACACTCCCCTTTTGCTGTTCCGGTAGATCCCAGCCTACCTGTCGAGTACACGGCCAAGGTTAACATACTCTTTTGAGGTTTCTTTGCCATGGCGTATTGAGGTGTACAGCTTAGCGTATTCAACTCCATTTTTGTGGTTAAAAAAACCTTATGGGAATTACAGATTAAGAAATTCCAAAAATACTATCCGATGCTTCAACAATACAATACGAAACCGTCAGGGCCTCAAATTGCCCTCACTAACACGCTGACAAGTTGACCCGTCACGCTTATATCTGATAAATGGATGGGGAGTCTGCGCAGCAGAGACTATCAAAAGAAGGTCAATCAAAAGGTTGACATGCCCGCTGACTGAGGGAGGTTGAGGGGCCTTTTAACGAGCGAGTGCGGTTGGGATGGCTAAAGTGCGATGCTGCCAGCCTCTTTTAGTGAGACTGGCAGCCTATTCCAAGCATGTTATATGTTATATGAGTCCGCCAACGAATAGTTGCAACTATTATTGAGAATTTCTGGGGAAAAAATTGCCAAGAAGCTGACCTATTGAACCGACCACCTTTTCGATGAGAGTTTCGTCAGGCATAGGCAAAACCAAACGGCTACGGCCTTGGGAGTCTTTTTCCGTAAAATTAGCCAAAAGGCCGCCGAGAATTTGTCCCGGGCCGGGTTTATCAGGTATATCCGCCCCACTCTGAGTCTGATCTGGTAAATTGTTGCCATCGCTTTCGGAGCTGCCGCCCCTGACCCCGGCGGATTCAGCTAAGATCTCCAAAAGTTCTATGGCTGCGGATTTGAGTTTTTCCCCAACTGAGAGAACCCTTTGCCGGCGATCTGGGAAGTGGGGGTCAGTTGAAACCTCTTCAACGGGTTTATCCGGCCGCCGGCCCAGGAGGATCTCCAAACGTTCTTTTAACGCATCCACACCGGTAGTCATTTCCACCAGATCTACATCAGAGTCCTGATCCAACGCCGCAAGAGCCAAAGCGCTTTTAGCTCCCAAAAGATCCAGAAGTCTTTCCTCAATGGTCTCTTTGGTTACCAATAAAAAGACCTGCACCGGCTTAGTCTGCCCCATACGGTGGGCACGGCCTATTCTTTGCTCTAAGATGGCCGGATTCCAGGGCAAGTCCAAGTTTATCACTGTATCGGCGGCCTGGAGATTCAAACCGACGGAGCCGGCATTGGTACACAGAAAAAGCCTGGTCTGAAGATCATCGGTAAACTGGCGGATGAGAGCCTGGCGTTTGGTCTGGGGCACTGAACCGTCCAGACGCACCCAAGTCGCTTCAAAGGATTTAAGACAATTTTCCACCAGATTCAGCATCCCGGTCCATTCGGAGAAAACTATGATTTTGCGGTCTTCTTCGGCCAACAATCTCTCTATTAAGGCCTCAAAACTTTTCATCTTGCCGGATTTTCCGGGCAGTTCTTTGTCTACCAGAGCCGTACTGTTGGCCGCTAATCTGGACATCAAAAGAAATTTTTTAAGTCTTAAAAGGTCCATCTCGGTCAAAAAAGGCTTTTTTATGATCCGGTTGACCATTTTCATATAGTGATTGTGGAGTTCCAGCTGCTCCTCGGTGGCCGCGACAGGAAAAATGTCCACCTGCCTAGGCGGAAGTTCGGTCATAACCTGGGCTCTGGTGCGGCGCAAGAAGACAGGAGCCAAAGCGGCCTTGATCTCGTTTAATCCTTGCCAGGCCATGAGTTTGCCTCGCTCATCGGTCTGCTTGTGAGCGTTTAAAAAACGGAAAGCCGGGCCTAAAAGCTGATCGTCTACCAGTTTGACCAATGTATAGAGTTCATCTAAGCTGTTTTCCAAAGGCGTTCCGGTCAGAATGAGAAAATATCGGCTTTTGAGTTCCGCGACTGCCCGGTGACTGCTGGTTTCCCAGTTTTTGATTTTCTGAGCCTCATCTAAGATGATCAAATCCCAGTCGGTCAATTTGGCCACCGCCCGATCTCTCATAACCTGTTCATAGTTACAAATGGTAAAAAAAGTCTGGCCGGAATATTGGAGCCGGCGTAAATGTGCCTGGCCCAAAACCAAGCTGACCGACCGGTCGCAGAATCGGCGGATCTCATTTTGCCACTGTGACTTAAGACTTGCCGGGCAAATAATTAAGACTTTTTTGATGCCGGAATATTTGGCCAGCAGTTCGGCCAATCCCACTCCCTGAATGGTTTTGCCTAAACCCATGTCATCGGCTAAAATGGCCCGACCGGCCCCGGCTGCAAAAGCTAGACCGTCTAATTGGTAGGGGAGCAGGTCCACTTTAAGTAAATTTTGGCGCAAAGGATGATTTGCCGGATCTTTCCGGATTTCTTCAGTTATCTTTTTGATCTTTATGCGGTGGAGGGCCAGTTCAATATGCTCTAAAGCATCGGGAAAAATTACCGGCTCTTCTCCCAGATCGTCTAAAACGGCCACCGTTTTAACCAAGGCCAAGACATCGGTAATAGGCTGGTTAAAAAAAGGCTTAAGTAGTTTCAGAGTCTTGTCTGCCATAAAAGCCGGAGTCTGGAGACGCAAAGCCGCCGGACGGACGGTGTAATCCAGATATACCTCAATTTCGGTGGGCTCCCATGGTTTAGCTTTTTTTAAGTTTTTTCCCCGCTGCTCCAGATAATTCATTACGGCAAGAGTATGTTTGCATAAACCTAAGGTATTGACTTTAAAATCCGGGCATTCACAGAAAGACTTTCCTTTTTCCCAGCCTCTTAAAGAAACCCGATAACTCCGACCGCTTTTGGGGTTATCCACCTGATAGTCGCCCCAGACGCTTTTGGGCGGGTGCCCGGTGACCGTCAGATTTTCGGCGTGGACTTTCTCCTTCCTTTCGCTGATCGCTCTTTCCACCAGGGCCTCTTCAGAAAGCCTCTCCAAAGGCACCCTTTCCGGAGGTGGGGCGGCCAGACCCAAGACTACTTTTTCCTCTAAAATCAAAGACAGGGCTGAAGCCACGTGATTACATCCCAAGGGCATTTCTTGGTGGCAAGATGAGCAACAAAAACTTAAGATCCCCTTTGGGCCGGCCAGATAAAAAGTTACTCGGGTGCCATAAATTACGATCTCAAATTTATCATCGGTTAAGTCAAAATTACTGGAGTCAGACAGAAAGGTGGTCTGGACCGATCCGGACTTGAGCATTTCCCTGCCTTGGGGGCCTAAAATCCGAATAGCTTGGCTGAAACTTAAGCGGGAGAGGACATCTTTTAGAGTCAAAGGTTGGGATTTGGTTTTGGTGACTCCAGATTGAGCCTGGGGCAGGTTTCTTCTGGTCATTAAAATTTAGCTCCAAAAAACAGTAAATTTACCTCAAAAGGGCTCACTGTTGGTGAGGCCGATTCGCTCCGAGAAAACTCTCAGTCTGGCAAACGCTTCTGTACAGGGTTTTGGTCGGATAGAACTGTCCAACAGATCAAGGTCTCAGAAACCCTCGAAAATTTAGGTGATCCGCAAAATATAGCGCTATGGCCAGAAAACGACCCTATTAAAATAATCTAAAAATTGATCTTTGTCAAACCTAGGGACGGAACTGAACCAGCAATTATGAGGCCTCGCAAAAAAACCGTTTTTTATAAACTTGTATTTATAACCATTTAATATCATTATCTTTTTGAAATTCGACTTTTGGCAAAAACGGATTTTTACCGTGAATCAGGCAAGACGTTATATTTTCCGTATTTTTACCATTAATAAGGCAATATATTACAAATAAAGGAATACATTATATTTTTCAGCATTTTTACCGCCCGTATGCCGGGGTGCCATGTCGTTGCCAATGGCATGATTCACGGCCTGGGGGTGAAATTCTGGCCTCATGACAGTTAGCTAAGGCATCAATTCTAATTTTGCCAGTAAAATATTTAGGATGTGACGAGGCTCTACACCACCATAATTTTATCAAAAAATCGATAAATTAAATGTAATAAAGCACTAAATATATTTTTTAGTTAAAATAACATTAATTTTATATAATATAATTGATAAAAAGTATATTAAAATAGAATTTAATGATTATTATATATTTATTATATTATAAAATTAGTAATTTATTGTAAATTTATAATTTTACGTGATTTTTTTATTAATTAGTGTTACATCAATAAAAATCAAAAAATTAATATGATTTTTATAATTTATATTAAATATCACTTAATTCAATCATATGAACCCAAAAAGCCAATCCGAAAAAACTTTTCAGACCCGACTTCCTGTAGACAGAATCCGACATCAGGCCGCTTTGATTTGTGGGAACAGAAGTTCTTGTTCACTAACTGGTGGTTAAAATGACTCTTGGGACATTTACATTATTAAACCTGAGCATCTTCTGAAAGGGCGGCAGCAATTTTTTGTAACAAAATAAACCTTGACAAGACCAGTGCAGACTGTTATAAAGGACTAAATTCACTATTGGAGGTTCTCCTATAAAGGCAATTGTCCATTATATATATAGTGGCATTTGTTTAATATACCATATATATAGTGTTTTACTATGTGTCAAAAATTCGAAGGTTAAGTATATTTTTTTGTTCTATATAGGATCATCTCCTATATAGAACTTAATCTTATATTTGCTATTCAGTGAATATACCCACTGGAAATTTATGCTTTTTGCGAATGAACCTGCATTTTTGGCAAAGGCCAAATTCAGATAACAATGGCCAGCATTAGGGACAGCTGTTTTTGACACTTAAAATGCTGTTATGGAGACGCCGTGAGTCCGTGAGTTGAAGCTTTCGGGGAACTTGATTTCTTAGACGGAGAGTCAGATGGAACTTCACCAATACCAATATTTAGAAGCGAAATGCGGACAGAACGACTTGCCCCGCTGCGCAGCTGAGTGTCCCATTCACGTTGATGTCAGGGGTATGCTTCAGGAGGCTAAGAGGGGAAACTTCTCGAAAGCTTACGCCCTATTCGCCCAAACGGTTCCATTTCCAGGGATCATCAGCCAAGTTTGCGAACAACCCTGTCAGCAAGTCTGCATACGTAATGATATAGATGACGGTCTGGCGATCAACGCCATTGAGCGTGCTTGTTACAGTTACAATGAGAAAAAAGGCAGCAGAGCAAAACTGTTATTGCAAAAAGACAATAAAGTCGCTGTGGTCGGGTCTGGGATAAGCGGGCTCACCGTGGCCTATCATCTGGCAAACAAAGGCATCAAAATTACTGTCTTCGAGGCTGGAAACAACCTTGGCGGCAGGCTGTTGGAACTTACTGAAGGAATACTTAACCGCCGAATTATGTTAAACGACCTGGAAGTTTTAAATGACCTGCATGTTGAAATTCGTCTTGGAGTCGCTATTAACAACTCCTGTAGCAACTCATTTAATGAGTTACTACAGGAGTTTGATGCAGTCTACCTTGGTCTGGGTCAGAGAGATATCTCGGCTCTGAAACTAGGACTTGAACTGAACTCAAACGGAACTATTTGCGTCGATCCGACAACAATGGAGACCAGCAATTCTAAGGTGTTCGCGGGCGGAAGCCATCTTCAGGATAAAAATTGTTTGTCAGTTATATCATCGGTTGCAGACGGCAAATCGGCGGTAATTTCAATTGACAGGTTTCTTCAGAAAGCTTCTCTGACAGCCTCCCGTCACGCTTTTGGTTCCAAAACAACTCGGTTATTAACCAGCGTTGATAGCATAAACCCTCAACCAATGGTTCCTATCAGCGATCCCGCGAAAGGCTATACCGAGGAAGAAGCAAAAACTGAAGCCAGCCGCTGTATAGATTGCCAGTGTTTGGAATGCTTTAAGCTCTGTGAATATATGCGGCACTTCAAGATGGAGCCCAGAGCTTTGGCCCGTCAAATTTTTAAAAACAGTTCAGCGATCGCCCACCGCTTCAGCCTTCCGATGAATTCCTGCAGCCTATGCCGCCAGTGTGAGGCCGTATGTCAATATGATTTCAGTATTGCTGATTTTTGCGAGGCAGCCAGGGAAACTATGGTCAAAGCGGGAAGGATGCCGCCTTCAGCATTTGGCTTCGCCATACAGGATCTGAAATATAGCAATAGCGAAGCATTCGTCTTAACCAGGCTTGAACCAGAACGGTCCGAAATCGAATATGTTTTTTACCCGGGCTGCCAATTAAGCGGATCGGCTCCTTGGCAGGTATCAAAAGCCTATAGTTACCTGAGAGAAAAAATCAGTGGCGGTGTGGGGCTCATGCTGGGCTGCTGCGGGGTCCAAGCCAGTTGGGCCGGAGAAACAGGGATTTTTCAGGAATCACTGGCCTCCTTCAGATCCAAGTGGACGGAACTGGGAAAACCTGGGGTAATAGCAGGCTGCCCTACTTGTTACATGGTTTTCAAAAAACATTTGCCTGAACTGTCGGTGGATTTACTGTCCAGTATTTTTGATAAGTTCGGGCTGCCGGAGCCGGCGCAATCCAATTCGCTGGTTTTAGCCATTCATGATTCCTGCACAACCAGATACGAAATAGAAATTCAAAACAGTATTCGAAAAATTTTGAATAATTTAGGTCATACAGTTAAAGAGTTGACTGCAAGCCGTGAACTGACCGAATGCTGCGGTTTTGGCGGATTAATGCAGATTTCCAACAGAAGTTTGGCACATAAAGTTGTTGATCGCCGCATAGAGGAAAGCGAATACGACTATCTAGTCTATTGCTCAATGTGCCGCGATAATTTTACTAACAGGGGAAAAACGACATACCATCTTCTGGACTTGATATTTGGCGATGAAGACGGGAAAATTGCCGCCCGCCCTCCGGTCGGATACTCTCGGCGGCATGATAACCGGGCCCGGCTTAAAAATACGTTCTTAAAGGAAGTCTGGGGTGAAGACATTTCCTATGATCCCACGCCGGTCAAACTAATTATATCTGAGGCTCTCCGCTCAGTCATGGAAAACTCTCTAATTCTGGATTTCGACCTATACCGGGTAATTGAGTACGCCGAACGTACCGGCAACAAGTTACAAAACATCGTTTCCGGCCATTATTTAGCCTACTTCAAGCCTGAAAATGTTACCTACTGGGTGGAATACACAGCTGAAGGCAGCGGTTATGTCATACACGATGCCTACAGCCACCGCCTGGAAATGACCTCACCTGGCGAAAGCGAAAACGATGATAACCAAACGTGTCGGGTTTGATGTCCTGCGAAAAAGGGGCCTGACTGATTTATCTCGATAATTTCTGAAAACAGTGACTTAAAAAATGCAGCCCAGAACTTGACGTTTATTGGAGCAAAGACCTGGACCAATCAAAATGAGGCAATATAATGGTCAAGATGAATGACGAGGAAAAGCTGGGTAACGGCCAGGACATTATCTGCGCGAAATGTAATATCAGTCTGGAAGTAAGTCCGGTTAAGTTCAATTACGTGGGCGTTGCCTTCAGTGTTTCTCTTTTCAACTGCCCTATATGCGGACTGACTTACGTGCCTGCAGTTTTGGCCCGTGGGTCGATGCTTGACGTTCAAAGGGCCCTGGAAGACAAATAAATCCAAAGCAAAGCCAGGAGTGGCCATATGGAAGTATTGGACGAAGGCTATCTTCGCCTTTTGGAGCTGGCTAATCAGGAATTTTCCTGTAGCCAGATGCTTATGCAAATGTGCCTTGAAAATCAGGGTAAGGATAATCCAGAGCTTATTCGGGCAATGGGTGGATTGGTCGGTGGACTGGGCTACAGTGGAAAGCTTTGCGGCGCTTTGTCCAGTGGAGCCTGCCTGTTGTCCTTATACGCAGGAAAGGGTCTCTCGGATGAGGTTGCCGATAGTCGCGCCAATTCCATGGTTGTTGAACTGGTAGAGTGGTTCGAACGTGACATTGGCTCCCAATATGGCGGAATAGACTGCCTCGATATCATGAATAACAATCCCCGAAACAAGATTGAGCGATGCCCCCACATCCTTTTACTGACGAACAAAACGGTGATGGAGATATTGGACCGTCATGGATACGATCTTGTCACTGGCAGGCTTGAGTATTAGCCAATATATAAAAACGCCGCGCCCCAGTGAGAAGCCGCATTTAAGCCCCTTAATAAGGCTAAGACCGAGTCGCGCCCAGGACTGATAGACAAAGATATCTGACTTTAGTCAAAGATTAGACGCCATGACCGTAATCTATATGAACAACGCCGCTACAGCCTGGCCGAAAGCCCCGGGAACGGCCGAAGCAGTGGCCGAAAAAATAGACGTCGTCTCAGTTCACCCCGGCCGAGGAGGATTCGAGGCAGAGGATCCCGAATCCGATTGCCGTCAATTGCTGGCGAATCTAATGGCGGTGAACGATCCAGCCCGGATTATCTTGACCTCCAACGCCACCGACGCCCTGAATATCGCTCTGCAGGGCTTTCGATTTAATCCGGAAGACCTGGTCTTGACCACAGTGGCAGAACACAATTCGGTCCTGCGGCCATTACACTATATGAAGAAGCTCAAAAACATAAAAGTGGCCTATGTGGAGGTCGACCGCTCTGGACGGGTTAAACCGGACAAATGGGCCAAAGCTCTGAAACGATATAAACCTCAACTGGCCGTCTTTACCCACGCCTCAAATGTCACTGGTAGCGTCAATCCAGTTGAGGAAATGGCCGGTTTAGCCAAAGAAGTCGGTGCGGCAGTTCTGCTGGACGCCTCTCAGACCTTGGGGCTGATAGAGGTACTGCCCCGAAAGTGGTCAGTGGACATGGTGGCTTTCACTGGCCACAAATATTTGTTGGGACCTCCAGGAACAGGCGGTCTTTATATCGGCCCGGAAGTGGATCTGGAGCCAGTCCTGGTAGGCGGCACCGGCATTTTAAGCGAACTGGAGGAAATGCCGCCTGCTCTTCCCTTCCGTTATGAGGCAGGAACGCCCAACACCCCTTCTTTCGCCGGCCTGGCCCACGCCCTCAGCTGGCAGCGGGAAAATCCCGCTCCGATAAAGGAGATCCTGGACCGAGCCGGACGGCTGGCCTCCGGTCTTTCCGCCCTGAGAGCTCAAGTGACGAGCTGGAACGGCCAACACACTCCTGTTGTGTCCTTTACTCTGCCTGGTTGGCCGACTGAGGATATTGGCGAAATGCTACAGATGAGTTTTAATGTAGTTTGCCGCACTGGTCTTCACTGCGCCCCTCTGGTTCACAAGTACCTTAGCGATGAAGCCGGCGGAACGATTCGGTTCAGCCTGTCACGATTTAACACTGACACTGAAGTGGACTACGTTATCTCGTCCATCGGGAGAATCATTGGATGAGCGAATTCGAGCGCAAAAAACTCGAAGACTGTTTTGTGAGCCGGGCTGTCTACCAGTATCGCCTGGAAAAAAAAATCGATGAGGCCTTTGTAAGTTGGCTTGAAAAAATTAGTTTAAGTTGCAGTTGTCGGCGGGATCTGCCGAGACCATACTTTAACTCGACATTGGCCGATGGAACTCAAATCAAAGGAGTACTTGGAGACACGGCTATCAAAGTCGTTTACCCGGACACCAGTGCCGAGTCAAGCCAAAAAGCTTTTGAAGAAATTTTGTGGGTGCAGCCATGACTTTTTCAGCCTCTGAGCGGGACCTCAATATTGGTGTCATGGACACCAATGAACAGATCCTAAACCAGACCGAAAGTGTCTGCCCCGAATGCCTTCGCCGGATTCCGGCTCAGAATGTCCGACGCGGCGACAATGTCTGCATGGTTAAGACTTGCCCGGAGCATGGTTTCTTTAGTACGGTGATTTGGAGAGGAGAGCCGAGTTACGAAAGCTGGGGGGGATCCCAATTTTTCAACCGACCGGAGAGTCGCAAAACCGGCCGGGACTCCGCGTGCCCTTTTGACTGTGACATATGCTCTGATCATAACCTTCAGCCGTGCGCCGCACTGCTGGAAGTAAGTTCACGCTGTAACCTCAAGTGTCCGGTCTGTTTTGCCGCGACGGATAACGGTAATGCCTTTGAAGATCCACCCTTGTCGGCCATTGAAGGCTGGTATCGCACCCTGTTGGACTTAGCCAGTCCAGTCAACATCCAACTATCTGGTGGAGAACCAACTTTGCGCGATGACCTCCCCGAAATCATCGCCCTAGGCAGAAGGCTCGGCTTTGATTATATCCAGGTTAACACCAATGGACTTCGTCTTGGTCAGGATCCGGGCTATGTTCAAAAATTGAAATCAGCCGGACTAAACTGCGTATTTTTACAATTTGATGGCCTTGAGGACCGCGTTTATGAACACCTTCGCGGAACCTCACTGTTAAGGCTCAAAAAAGCCGCCGTCAAAAATTGCGTTGAGCTGGGCCTAGGGGTAACACTGGCAGTCACCCTGGTTCCTGGAATCAATACCGGATCCATTGGCGACCTGATTAGATTTGCCCTAAAATACTCGCCTTTTATTCGGGCCGTCCATTTTCAGCCCATAAGTTATATCGGACGCTACCCGAAGGCTCCCTTGGATGAGGACCGAGTTACTATACCAGAGGTCATCAGGGCCTTGGAAGAGCAAACCGGAGGTCTGGTTCAAGTCAAAAATTTCATTCCCCCCGGGCTGGAAAATCCCCACTGTTCCTTTCATGGAAATTTCATAGTTCGTCCTGACGGCTCCCTAAATCCTTGGATTTCCGATTGGGACAGTTTTAGGCGGGGAGGGATCACCCCACGCGAAAAACTTAACCACGCTAAAAATTTTCTGGCAAAACAATGGAGCGCCCCTCACTCAGTGCCGTCAGAAGACCTTTTAAGCCAGGTCGCCGAAGGGTTACATCCTCAAACGGCGAGTGACATTTTTGAGCTGCTTTCCCAACTCTGCGGCCATACCCTTAGCATTTCAGGTATGGCTTTTCAGGACTCCTGGAATCTAGATCTGAATCGCCTAAGGGATTGCCATATTGGGATCGTCAACTCCAATCACCGCCTTATTCCTTTTTGTGCCTGCAACATCACGTCGCGCACGGGAAAGACTCTTTACCGGACTCAGGACTCTTCACATCATGACACAGACACACGGTGCTAAAACCGGATATGACCCCTGGATTGCCTCAAAAATCGGATTCCCAGGCCAAAATCTGACCCGCGTCACTCTGGCGGAATATCAACTTGAAAAATTAAACTCACTTTTTGGCTACGTTCGAACCTATAGCTCTTTTTACCGGGAACTCCTGCGTGGATTCAAACATTTCCCGCTGACCTCTTTAGCTGATCTAGAGTGTTTGCCTTTCACTACCGCCGGAGACTTACAGCGCTCCGGGTTAAAAATGTTATGCGTTAATCAGGGTGAAATCAGTCACGTAGTTTCCATACCGACCTCAGGGACCACCGGTTCGCCCAAACAGTTATATTTCACCGCCCAAGACCAGGAATCAAGCATTGAGATGTTCGTTAACTCCATGTCCCAGTTGATCCAAGCCGGAGACGTCGTTAGCATCCTTCTTCCGGCCTCTCGTCCCGGCGGCGTGGGAGATTTGCTGGCTCAGGCCATTTCCAGGTTGAGAGCCCAGCCTATCAGATATGGCCATATCGAAAACTTGCCGAACGCTTTGGAAAGCCTTATTTCTCAATCTGTGGTCTCCTTGGTGGGCTTGCCTGCCCACGCGCTGGCCCTGACCAAATATTATCAGATAAAAAAATATAAAAGGAAAATACGGTTAAGCCGTATTTTGTTATGCGCGGATTATGTTTCTCAGGCGATAAAGGACAAAATCGCCGAAATTTGGGGCTGCCAGGTATTCAGCTATTACGGCCTGACTGAGGCCGGTTTCGGCGGAGGCATGGATTGCCAGGCAAATAACGGCTATCATTTACATGAAGCAGACTTGTACTTTGAAATCATAGATCCGATAAGCGGGAGACCTAAGCCTGACGGCCAACAGGGCGAAGTGGTCATTTCCACCTTAACCAGACGCGGCATGCCCTTATTCCGCTACCGCACTGGGGATCTGTCCGCTCTTATTGTCGGCTCCTGCCCCTGCGGATCAATAACGCGCCGATTGGCGACAATCCGGGAACGAATGGGCGGTCCGGCTTCAATCGGAAGCGACCGCTGTCTGACCATAGCTGATTTGGACGAGGCTCTGTTTCCCATCTTCGGGCTCGTAGATTTTTCCGCAACAATTCAAAAACAACAGGATAAAACTCGTTTGGAAATAATAACCTCCACCTTAAGCCCCAATTCCAGTGAAAAACAGGTTCGCCAGTCTCTGTCATCAATTCCGGCGATCTGCGGAGCTCTCAAATCGGGAATTCTTGATTTAACTATAAAAGAAAAATTTATTGATAATACGATTTCTTTTTGTCCCGGCAAGAGAATAATTTATGTATTGTAAACGATAAAACCAGTAACGGAAATTTACCATGCCAAGAATCAAAATCACGAAGACTTTCACAGGGAGCCAGTCTGGCCTGACGAAAACGAACGCCGCTCATATTACTTTTGGCGATAAAGACACAAAGTATTATGCCTTTTATTTGCTCTACCATCTTCCACTCCATTTGGGTTGCTTTGTTTTAACCATCTTCTCCGAGCCAAGGACGACAAATCCGGAATAACTCTAGGCTGTCCATATTCTCGGTCAGCTTTTTTTCTCATAAACACAGGCACCGATATTTCTCTTCTCCAAAAGCCAAAAAATAAATAATGCTTTTTTAAAGAAGCATCCGGAATTATGTTCCCCGATCCTGGACCATCAGGACCATCCGGACCATCCGGACCATCCGGACCAAGACAACAGAGAACACACTTGGACATTTTTGCAATTTTCATCTCAATAATATGCACTTAACCATTAAATATTAAATATTAAATATTAAGGCTTCTGATTTATAGCGTCGGAAATTTTTGAGCTTCGTTACTTTTTCGAGGTATTCTTTTTTTTGACAAATCACTGTCTTCACAGTTTATTTGACTTAATTTAGTAAAATGGCCTTTAGGTTAACATCGGCGGTTTATAATCTTTCAGGCCCTACTTTAACTAGCAGATAGTTTCCAAAATAATGTTGACATAGAATCAATTTTTCGGTAAAACATCTTTATCAACAACTCTGGCGCAGTCAGATGGATGCCTTTTCAGCGTTCGAAACCTTAGTTAAAAGCTTCTTATGAGACAATCGAAATTCTGACAAACACAAGTAACTCCAGGACAGACATCCTATCAGCCGAGTGGAGAGGGCTCGAATATCAGTAAACTAATTAATAAATGTCAGTTTCCAATTTTGCCGACCACTTACTAGGTTCAAAATTTGTCGCTGTGCTGTACCGCCAATAAAGCTCTGGAATAGGTGCAGCTCTCGTTCTTGATGACCTCCCGAGCAAGATCTGGAAAACCCCTGCTGTTATTACCGATGAGACCCGAATCCTGATGTGGCTCATTTCATTTGCCTGTCAAAAGCCTAAAGGCTCAGACTATGTCTTGCGAGCTTTGGGCAACTAAATTGCCTGCTGAACATCTGTAAAAATATGGATATCAAAAAGAACTATTTCCGAAATTTTAAACATAAATGGCTTAATAAACCATGAATTTAAGTTTTATAATTAATTTTTTTATTTAAATAATAATAAATATTATATAAATATAATATTTAATTAAAATTAGCTTAATAGAACGCATCTGCAAGAATATAGACTAAATAAACCGGTCTCCAGTAATTTTCCGCTGGATAAACGAAACAACAATTGCCGTAGAAAAGTAACAAAATAAAATTACCTCTTAAACCAATATATATTGCTGCTTAAGCTTAATATATCATCAATATTGAGCTGACTATAAACATCATTTCTGTGTATAGAATACCATTTACGGGACATAAAACAGTAAAGCTATTTATATCGGACCTCTGGCAGTTATTTCTAAGTAAACTTACTGTTGGCGGCTTTTCCAGTCCGGTATGATAAAATTAGGTGACCTATGGTTTTGATCCAAAAGTTTAAGGCTGAAGAAATTATAGGTCAGTCATTTTTTTTCTCAGGGCTTCCGCTTAATACATCCGAAAAACTGGCCGGGATAACTGAGGCAAAAAAATGGCCCAAAAAGGCCGTGATCTTCAGCCGTGGCCAGGAAGCGGCCGGTTTTTATCTCTTAGCCTCAGGCCAGGTCAGGATCTATCTGTCCGAGCCCAATGGCCAGGAAAGAGTAATTAAAATTGTCCGGCCCGGTGAAGTCTTTGGGGAGGCGGCTATTTTTCAGACCGAAGGTTATCCGGCCAATGCCGAAGCCTTAAAACCATCGTCGGCTCTTTTTTGGCCAAAAAGAGAACTGATCAACCTTCTACAAAAGGACGGGGATTTAGCGGTTGCCATAATCGGCATCCTGGCCCAGAAACTTGGTCATTTTGCATCTTTAATGCGCTCTTCTTTAAAGGAAGTAGTGCCTAAAGTGGCTGAATATCTTTTGGAACTTGAAGCCGAACTGAAGCCGGAATTGTGGCCTAAAAGATATCTTATGGCTCTGGCTTTAGGAGTGTCGGCCGAAAGTCTTTCCAGGGCCTTAACTAAACTAAAAAATGCCGACTTAATAACCCAAAGTCCGGAACTTAAAATTATTGACCGCCCCGGTCTTAAGGCGGTGGCTCTGGGACAGCCGTTAAAACATGATTAAAATTACTGGGACATCTGCTTTTTGACAAAAATACCTTTGAAAGAAATGTAAGTCACTGTCGACGAACGTCCAAGAGCTATAAAACCCTGGAAGCTAAACGATTCTGGTCCCAGAACCTCACTGTTTTCGGTCAAGTTAAAAACCGGTCCAAGCCGACAGGGTCTGATTACAGTACCGACCCGAATCGGCCGCCTGGTTTGAAGAGCTGACTGTCCAGACAATTCGTTTCTGGTCAATAATAACTTAAGGAGGCGGCAAACGTCTCCGGCCAGGCGGCCGGGGGAAACGCCGAAGAGTGGATGAACCTGACCTTAAGATACCTGACTTTGATGAAAACAGTCTTTTTTCTGTCCATAACTCTGGCCATTGGAGGCTGCGGAGTAGGCCAATGGCTTGAGGACAAACTGTCCTCTGGGAAAACCCACCAGAGAATCATCCCAGAACCGCCAGGGGAAAAAGAATTTTTAGCAGGTGACTACCAGACGGCCGGGCCTCTGCTGGAGAGAGCCGCAGCGGCCGATGGCAACATCCGGGCTGTTTTTTATCTTCGGATCATTTACCAGAACGGTCTGGATGGTGGGCCTGTCAAGCCGGAATTAGCCCAAAAAGCAATAGATTATCTGGCCATAAGGTTTCCTGTTCTGCAACAGTTACTGGACCAGGCCCCGACTGCGGCCAGACCTCTTTATCGGACCGCCCTGGCTACCTTGTATTATCTGGGCCGAACACCTGAAAAAGTGCCAGACCTGTACAGAGCCAGAGAACTGGCAGGACCGGCGGCAGATTCCGGATTTACTCCGGCCATTAATCTGATGGCTGCTCTGTCGCTGGCCGAAGGTGACAGCAACCCAATTCTAGGTGTCTGGTCCGGCGGGGAAGGAAACTGCTTAAAGTGGAGCCAAAACGGAGCCGACCTGAAAGATATTCTAGCTATGGGTAATTTAGCCTCCCTTTACCGCCGGGGCCTGGGCACCACTCAAAATCTCTACTACGCCTCATCCTGGGCCTACGCTGCGGCTACAGCCAAGGCTCCCTCGGTCAGGGCTCAAAACGATATGGGCTTTTTTTATGAACAAGGGTTGGCTTTAGCCAAAGACCTGACCGAGGCAACCCGATGGTACAATCTGGCTGCGACCAGAAACTACCCTCTGGCCCTTGCGAATTTGGAAAGAGTCAGCAAAAAAGGGCTCGGTCCGCCGGCGGCCTCAGATAAAATAGATTTTTAACTGCAGTAAACTGTCATGAGGACAGGGCTTCACCCCCGGGTCATGAATCAGGCCTATATCTATATCTATGGCTTGGCATGCTAGTATACGGACAGCAAAATACCGAAAAATACTATATGTTGTTTGATTCACGGTAAATTGTACCGCGATAAAGCGTGATGCTATTTTCTATGTATTGATTCCTCCAGTACCAGAGTGTCATTGAGTTCGATTTCGCCCTCAATTTGGTTGACAACTCGCAACGGTTCGTAGATTTCAATGTTGTGGTCAATCGCTTCAAAACTAACAGCAAGCGTGTACTACGCTTTGAATAGGCTGCACCAACCCTTATGCCCACGAACTGCTATGCAAAACTCGTCACTCAATTCTGTGGCATTAACTACACACCAGTCTTTTTGTAGCGTCTGTCTTAGGCGAGCAAAATCTCTTGCTATACCCCAGTTTTGTCTTTCGTGAATCATCCAAGGAAATTGCCCATCATTTTGTCCGTCCATAGCAGCATTGAAGACCCTTGCTTCAAAGTCCTGCCTTGATTCACTCTTCCTGCTACAAGTCTATTCTAACCATGTGGACAGATAACTCCGATGGCTTCTTCTTGTTCTCTTTGGCTTCGCTGTGTAAGAAAGAGTTACCTCCAAGAGAATGTTATAATTCTCACCCAGGTCTCGCATTTCTCTCGGCACATTAACAGTGAATATATGCGCTTCTCTATCACCAGTTTCCAACAAGTCCATTGTTACAAATGTTGCCCGATAATTGGTATTCTGGGTTGCATGTTGAACGTCTGGTATCCCATATCCCATATACCTAAGCATATTTTGACATACTTCACCAGTTAGATTTGCAAATGCATTAGGCCAACGTGCAGATTGAGCAATCAATGCACGATAGAGGATAACGGGGGAAGATGACAGAATTTGCTGAGTAGCAGATGCAATAAAAGCGACTTTGGGAACAATGAAAGATGTACCAATATCATCTTTTGAATATGCCGGGCCTTCCGGCAAGCGTTTTATTAGTTCTGGGCATACTTCTTCAGGTGTCGTCAGGTCAATAGCACCCCTGTTCTTATTTACGGCATGAGTACCTACATATTCGACAACATCCTGTTTTATGCTATCTCATATCCTTTGGCCTGTCCGCGTAAAGGGCGAAGGATCCCCGCTCTTTTCCATAAAAACTACATCATCGGTCTCATAGCCGCTGTGCGACACTGAACCAACAGTCAATGCCTGCAAGTTATGAGCAGGGTTCGAAATCTGTGACAAAGGCTGCCCAAGGTAATCAGGATAAGCATGACCTGCCTGAATGTGCGCCTTAATAACATCGGTTGTCATGTTTCCAGCTGCTTGAATGAACAGCACATCATTTTGATATGAGACTTCGTCAATCTTTGCTGCCTAAGATGACATATGTTTCAATTCATAAAACGGCTTTTTCTCGCCAATAGAATGGTTGAAAATTTTTGATTTTATCTGAGCATCGGAAAAAAATCTATTGACCTCATTTTCAATGACGCCTTCTCGGCTGATGCCATCATATATCCCGTTGCCCTTCCCACTATCTTGACGTTTCTGATAAAGCATGGAAGTTGATAAGATCCCTCAGCAGGGATACCATTGGGAAATAAAATTGCCCCAGCTACCCTGATGCCATGACCGCCAAAGCTCACTTCATCCAAGATGTTTGTCTGCTCAGAAATTAAGCAAACTGAATCATCTTGCATAATTGCCTGTGAAAGGGGTGTGTCATTATAATAATGTAAAAATAAAATCGTTTTGCATAATATTCAGATGCCTACGCGTGTCATATAATGGTTCCAAAATTGAGACCACCGATTGTTTGAGAGGATAAGAGAAT
>JAISEL010000046.1 GCA_031264185.1 Deltaproteobacteria bacterium | reverse complement strand
TCGGGGCTCAATGGCTCCCTGAGGCCGCAGGATTGGGCTGGGCGCTCGGGGCTATAGGCCGGGCCAGATGGTTATTGAGCCGGCTGCGGGTCGACGGGCTTATGGCTATGTTCGGCTATCCGTGTTTACTGGCGAGTTCATTTCTGACCTTTCATCAAGCGTGGGAAATTGAGAGTCCGGATCGGCCTTTCCGTTTAAATTATACAACAGACGATGAATTCGATTGGAGCGTATTTATTGGCGAGTATATGGATAAAGTGGTCCATGATCGCCAAGCAGAAGACACGCAGTTAATTGAAAAATCAATTTCAAATTAAGAAAATATGGCAAATTTTTCAAGAAAATAAATCTTGGAAAATTTTGAAGTTTAATTAGTCTTAATTTAGCTCTGCCGCTGGGTTAGGGCGTCTTTTGGCTTTCAGACAGGTATCGGACCCGGATTATGGCAGGGTTGCTTTCACATTCCCAGGCTTAATGGTCAAGGCGGATGCGGCCGGTCAGTGTTCATTTTGGGGTTTAACCAGGCAAAAGCAATGACAGTTATGTCACTGATGAGAAAAATACAGGCTTCGTGGTTTTGACTGTTTTGGGATTCATTTTGGGATACTCAGCAGAATAAGTCTTAACCCGGCCGGAAGACCGGCCGGCAGTCGTGGTTGAGGCGACGGAATCTGGCCTGGAGAGGCCGGCTATTTAACTGGAAATGTTCAAATCGCAGGACTTCGGAGTTAAATTAATCTTCAAAGCGCCTAATATTCAAAAGGTCTGACGTTAGTTTAGGCGGTCTGAAATATCCGTCTGAAAAGACCAAAAGGAAAAATAATGAACCAGCCGCCGCCACGGTTGCCGAATAATCTCCCCGCTGTCTGCCGTATCTGCATGATTGAACTGATGCGGAAGACCTATAGGAGGTATTGGTGGTTTCCCCTTGTCCGGGAGCCTTTAGTCTTAGGAATGCGCCTTTTGGGCCTGGTCAACCGCATTCCGATTAAAACTTACGCCGCCGCCAATCCAGAGTGCCAGGGATGCCTGCGGTTTTTAAAAGCCGATCTGACGGCTAAATCCCGGACTTTTCGGTTTTTGAACCGTTTTGTTGAACCTGCATTTAAATCTGTCCGGGACCCCAGACTGATTAAAGAAGAAGTGGAAGAGGCTAAGGTAAAGGCCGAGCTAATGATGAAAACCCTGATTTCGGAAGCCTCAGAAGACCTGGAGTCCTCAAAAGATTCCGAAACCTCAATCAAAGACCCCGCGTCCAAAGGATAATAGCTTAAAGACCATGAATGAAAGTACAATCTCCCTGAAGTCCATGTTTTTAAACGCTGACCCCATAGTCCAGGGTGTCATGCTCTTTTTGTTTCTGGCCTCCTTAGTCACGTGGGCCATAATTTTGGAAAAAGCCGTGGTCTTAAGCCGTTTTGGCCGGGCAGTCCGGCTTTTGAAGAAAATGGCCAGGGATAATTCACTGACCCTGGAGGACTTGGATGATCCGGCCGGCCTACCTCATAACCTGCCGGGGTCTGTAGTCAGGATAATTGCCGCCGGCATTGAGCAGACCCGCGACCGGACCGGCCGGGAGTCCAGGTCTGAATTCAGGGCCCGGGCGGAAGGCGCTATGAGGCTGACCCTGGCCGAAAGACTGGAGGTGGCAGGCAGGCGCTCCCTGTTTTTGGCCTCAGTGGGCTCCACCAGTCCTTTTATCGGCCTCTTCGGGACGGTTTGGGGGATCATGCACAGTTTCATCGGCATCGCCTCTTCCGGAGAGACTACTCTGGCTGTAGTGGCGCCGGGCATAGCCGAGGCTCTGTTTGCCACAGCCATGGGACTGGCGGCGGCCATTCCGGCCGTTTTAGGTTACAACATGGTGGTCGGCTCAATTAAAAAAAGCAGCCGGGAGGCCTTAGGGGCCATCAGTTTATTGGGGAATTTTCTGGCCCTGGTTCATTTTCAGGACCTGGACCCGGACAATTAAGGCAGGGCTGAGACTATGGACCGGGAATTATTTGACGGCTGGGAACAGGCTGAAGCGCTCTCTGACATAAACGTCACTCCTTTTATTGACATCATGCTGGTGCTGCTGATCATCTTTATGGTGACCGCGCCTTTGATGCTGGGCGGGGTGCATATCAATCTCCCAAAAACCGGGGGGGACCCCATGACCAGACCTGATGATCCCTTAATTGTCAGTCTGGATGCCGAAAACAGGATCTTTGCAGACAAAGAAGAGGTCGCTGCTCAGGACCGGGAGAAAGTTTTTCAGGAACTGGCCCGCAATTCGGAAAACGGGGAGGTTTTTGTCCGGGGCGACGGCATGGTCAGATATCAGGAGATGATGAATCTGATGGCCTCGCTGGGTCAGGCCGGTTTCGCCAGAGTGACGCTGGTTACGGATTTGCGCTCCGGAGGCCAAAGCGGGCCGGAGCCTCTGCCGGACCAGGGGACGGCGGCGGCGGAGGTCTCTTCTTCTGACAGTTCCCAGTCCGGTGACGGCCAATGAGTAGGACAATCAGGCTGCCCAGGCCGGAAAACGTCTTTGCAGAACAGAAAGAGGGCATCTTTTCCCGGACCATGGCCATATCCGGACTAATCCATGTCTTGGTCCTGATCATGATAGTCACTTTCAGTCTGGCTGAACCGGGGCCAAGTTTCAGGCCGTTGGCGGTCATGGATTTTTCCCAGTACGATCCGGAAGGCGGCAGTTCCGGGGGCAGTGAAGAGTTAGCCGAAGTCATGGAGGTTCCGCCTCCGGAGCCTGCGCCGGAACCGGAGCCGGAACCGGAGCCGGTTTTGGAACCGGCCCCGGAGATCATAGAAAGTACGGCTGAAGAGGCGCCGGTCTTCACTCCTCCGCCGCTGGAAGAAAAACCCCCGGAAAAGAAACCGCTGACTAGAAGAACCAAACCTAAGCCCCCGGCTCCTGAGTCCGCCCAGCCCGGAACCTCGGAAGGCGCCGGTTCGGGCGGTTCCGGCGGGGTGGGGGGAGGCGCCGGGCGGGGCAATCCCGATCTCATGGCAGCCTATAAAAGCCAGATCAGCCGAAAACTCAACCGGTACAAAAAGTATCCGCCCGAAGCTGTGGCCAAACAGCTGAACGGGGTGGTCAGAGTCTATTTCAGGATTGACGCCCAGGGACAGGTCTCGGCGGCCAGGATGACAGCCAGTTCCGGTCAGGCGGCCCTGGATCAGGAAGCTATGGCTCTGCTGAAGCGCTGCGCACCGTTTCCGCCTATCCCCAAGGGATTGGGTCTGGCTTCCCTGGAATTGAACGTGCCCGTCAGTTTTTCGGTTCGCCGGTAGGGCATGACATTTTGCGTAACGTTGTCTTTCCAAGCGTTTTAAACCCCGCGATCTGCGGCGTTTGGCAGAAAATTAAGCTTGAGACTGCGTAAAGCGGAAAGATCTGCCAAAAAAGGGTCGGCGCCCTAAATCAAGAATTTGGCTGACTGGTGCAGTCAAGATTGATTTGCAGTTTCGGAAATCAAGATATTTGTTTGAATTTTCATCCGTCATTACAACAAAACTGCGAGCAAAAGGGGTAAATTTCTGTAAATAACAGCTGATGGCTTATTAATAGTCAGTATTAAGATGTTTTCTATGTAAATAGTAAAAATGAATTATTGAGGCCTAATAGTAATGTAAGCGGGACGATTTAGAATTTTTAGCGGACTTGAATTAAGCATGAGCCAATTTTTTTCCTTGACATTGATTATTTTTCCTATAAAATCTTTAATCATCTTTTGCCGCTAAGAGAATTTTTAGGTTTGTTATCATGAAGACTACCCAAAATGCGGCCTTATTTTGCATAGCTTGTTGGATATTGTAATGTTTTTTAAGAATGGCCATGCCAACCGCCGCCTGAATTTTGACCAAATGATATTGGCATGGTTATTGCTCTCTCTCTCTCTCTCTCTCTCTCTCTCTCTCTCTCTCTCTCTCTCTCTCTCTAATTACAGTTTTAACGCCCTCTAATTCATTAAAAAGTCACATATGGAACTATAGCTGGGAACAGGAAACGGCTTTTTGGAGCTTTAGTGAAGAACTGGCTGACAAAATCACCAGAAATTTAATGAAGTATCCAAGCGGCAATAATGTTGTCTCTTCCTGCCGTGTCATTGCAATCGTTAAAGATGGTAGCCAAATAAGACATGACACTGGCTATAAAGTGCCTCCTTAATGAACCGAAATAGAAAACATCCAAAATATTTAAATAGATGATGTTTGGTAATTCATCTCCAATTTGCAGCTGAAGCTCGATCAGGACTACTCCGTTAAAAAAGCTGTTCGGTGATGGAAAAGGATTACTGCGCCCTAAAATTGGCGAACGATTTAAAGTGATTATAGCAATACAATGGCAAATTTTATTTTAAGTTTATATTTCGTTAAAATTTGAGCTTGATTGTCAAACTTATATTCAGGATCAATTTTCCATGGTTTACTTAAGCAAATTATAGACTGGTAAGCATAACAATTAAGGACTTTCTAAATTTGCTTTAGACAAGAAATAGATTGCTTTACGACTGGATATATAAAAAGGCTATTTTTTATGAGCGAAGTATTCTCCAGATATGTATCAAAAATCAAATTTGTAGAGGTAATGCAATCTGGAGGAATAACGTAATTAAAAGTGTAATGCGCCAAAAATAATTTATAAATGCACTAGGTATTTTTAAGCCTCGTAATTTTTATCAGAATTTAGTGCCGTAGCAATAACTCAAAGTCATCTGTTTGAACTCAAATAGCTTCAGGTGCTCTGTATTAACAATGAACCGATAAGAGGAGAAAGAAAATGGCATTTAAACTGATGTTGAGGAGTATATTATCCTCAGTGGTATTGGGTCTGCTTCTGGTAGCTGGACTTGCCTTTCAGGTATCAGCTCAACCAGCCGAGACTAGGGGGGCAGCTGAAGAACTGACACAGGTCAATGTTGAAAACAGGATCGGTGACGGAACAGCGGAAGTAGGCTACAAGGTGGAAGAAACCCACAATTTGGGACCGTGGGGTGACAGAAAATTACAGGATACTCCTTACACCATGATAATTTTATCAGAGGAGCTGTTACAAAACACTATGATCAAGGATACCACCAGCCTAAATCGGATGATGCCACATAGCCGTATCGAAAGTGGCTTCAACACCAACAATACTATGATTGCAACTCGAGGTAACGCCAACAGTAACCCTTTGATTAACGGCATCAGGGGCGCCAGTGGTCAAGGCATTTTTTTGGAAAACATTGCTGATGTGGAAATTTTAAGTGGGTTTTCTGGTTTCATGTATGGTGTTGGTACTTCCGGCGGTTTGCTGAATTTTAATCTCAAAAGGCCTACTAAGGAATTAAAATTTAAAACTACCATTGGTGATTACGGCGGAGGGGAATACCATGCCGATATTGATGTCGGCGGACCACTTAAAGATGGTCTATTTGGCTATCGGTTAAACTTAATGGCTGAGGACGGGTCAACTGCCGTTAAAAATCAAGACATCCGAAAAGGTTTGGCCAGTTTGGCTCTTGATTTTCAACCTTCAGATAGATTAATAGTTCGAAGCAATTTTTATTATGGTAAATACCATGTAGATGGTCTCCAGCACGGCTTCTCTTCCTATTTTGCCCCGAAATTGGTTCCCATTGTTGATAACAGAAAACTTTGGTCACCCAAAGCCACCTTTATGGATGTCAAGGTCTTTGATGGCGGTTTGGGGATTGAATCCAATTTAAATGACACTTTCACCATCCGAGCTGCCTGGAATCACAAAGAAAATGAGGTTAAAACTCTCAACAGCGGAAACACCGTCCGACGGGACGCAAATACTAACATTATTGGTTTTACAACCCAAGCCTCTGCTTCTGTCGCAAAAGAAATTGCCGACGGAGGTTACGCTTATATTGACAGTAAATTTACAACCTTCGGAGCCAAACATCAAGTCACAGCTGGCTTCAATGGCTACATTAGAACCGATAAGCACGGTATTTTTCGGAACCCGGATGGATCTCTCAGAGTCGCCATGGTCGGCGACACGTCCCCCATGTACCGTTGGGGTGACAGTCACAGCGTCGAAAATTTTTATGTCCCGGACCTCTTTCGAAGCTTTGTCAATCTGCGAAAGGCCGCAGAAACAGTCAATTATAACTTCATGCTTGGGGATGTTATAGATTTCAACGAAAAATGGACCTTAATGGGTGGGATCAACTATTCCCGAATATCGACCAAGGGTTTTAACGCCGCAACAGGGGTGCAAACTGCGGAATATAACAGTCACTCTTGGAGTCCCTCTGTTTCTTTACTGTTCAAACCAATCCCTCAAGTAACCACTTACTTTACCTACATCGATTCCTTAGAGCCAAGCGTTGTGGTGGGCCCTACGTATAAAAACGCCGGTGAAGTGTTGCCGCCGTACCAAAGTAAAGAATATGAATTCGGGATCAAGACTGAACTTCCGGGTGGGGCTTTGCTGAGTTTAGCGCTGTACCGCCTGGAGATCCCTTCTCAGATGTCTGACGACGGGACTAATACAGGGCGGCTGACTCAGGATGGAAGGCAGATTAATAAAGGACTTGACGCCAACATTACCGGTAAGATCGGTCAGCGGCTGACATTGGTAGGTGGTTACTCTTATGTTGACGCCAAAATCAAAAAATCGGCTGATCCCAGTGTGATAGGTAATTGGGGAATTGGCGTTCCCCGTGATACATTTAAAATGTACGCCGAGTATGATCTGCCATTCGTTGATGGACTGACTTTAACAGGCGGGGCCTATTACAATGGTAAGACAAACACCTCCAACCCAAATAATGGTATCACCTACCCCGGCTACACCCTCTTTGATTTGGGAGCCAGGTTCAAAACAGTGATCAAGGGAGTAGAAACAATTTTTCGATTTAACATCACAAACCTGACCAATAAAAATGCTTGGGTTAATCCTAATCTGAACAATCCCCGTATGTTTTCATTGACCGCTTCATTTGGTTTTTAGTTCAGGTTTTTGAGACAATAATTCCGGTGGACAGGTTTAGGTTTTTTCTTGTTCCGCCGTACGGTCTGGGTTCTGACCATCCTTTGTTCCTTCTGCCAGGACATTAAAGGTGGTTCAGGATCCAGGCTGTTCAAAGTTTTGTTTATGGGTTCTAAGCTAGGAAAGAAGCCTTATTTTTGGAGCCTGTCGATTTAAATTATTCTAACAACATCTATTTTTAGCTGAATCTATGGCAAAAAGTTAGATTTTGTGGTCTAAAAAATGGGCTTGGGGTTATTTTTAGTTCGGTTTAGCTGACTCTATTGTTAATTGCATTTTTCTGAAAATTTCCTGTTTTTGACAATATCTTTAGAATGCAAAGAGAGCTGACATTTTCCGAAAGGATAATTTTTTGTTTCGCTATTTTTATCCTGACATCGTTTTTTTAGTCCTATTTAGCATCGCAATTTTTTTTTGGGCCATATTCCACCCTGAGGTGGCCAGTCATCAGCCAGAGTCAGTCACTTTTTTCGTAAGAGATATGGCAAATCGCTCCGTTTATCTTGAAGGGCCGTTAAAGCGGACCGCTCTTTACGCGCCCATTGCCGGGCCTTACATGACTTTGGATGAAACAAGCGACCACATTCTAGGTGGGCCGGCTTTCTTAAAACGTCAGGCTGAGGCGAGCTGGCTGAACAGGCTTTTTCCGTGTTTTTTAAAAAATCCGGAAGCCGTTCTCAGCCACAGCTTCTCTCCGGCAGGAACGGAGGCTCTGCTGGCATCAGGCGCTGACGGGCTGATCATATGGCGCTGGAATACCGGGGCTTTTGACGCCGTCAAATTTCCGTGGTTAATTAAAATGGATGCCTATTTTGGAGATCTTCCGGCAGTCTATAAGCTTATGGCAGATTTAACCGGGAAGCATGAACGCAATGAGGCTCTTTGGCGCCGTTATGAAGAGCGCCAGGCCAGCCTGCTCCGGCGCATTGATTTCAGCAGGCCGCCTGCCGGCGTTTTAGCCTTGGGCGTAAACCGGTTTATGCGTAACGCCAACAATAAAGATTTCAATTACGGTCTTGAGAAGATCAATGCCTGCAACCTGGCCAGGGAAATCAAGACTTACCGGGCGGCAGTCAACATTGAACAGCTCCTGCAGTTTGATCCTGAAGTGCTTTTCGTATTTGACTACTTCGATCGCTACTCTGTGAAAGACGTCTATGCGGATCTGTCATTATCTACCCTGTCAGCAGTTCGTAACCGGCGGGTTTACCGGATGCCTGTCGGAGCCTCCTATATGGACGGCCCTGTGGAAGGCCCGATTATGGATTTGTGGATGGCCCTGATGATCCATCCGGATTTGAAGCCGGA
>JAISEL010000042.1 GCA_031264185.1 Deltaproteobacteria bacterium | reverse complement strand
TTCTCTTATCCTTTCAAATAATCGGTGGTCTCAATTTTGGAACCATTATATGACACGCGGAGGTATCTGAATATTATGCAAAACGATTTGATTCTTACATTATTTTAATGACACACCCTTGGGAGAAGGCGCCGCCCCCGGCGCGATCCAGGAATTCAACGAAATTCCGGCCTCAATTCCCTTTGATGGTTATGATGCGGCCGATAAGAAGACTAAACGGCGCCTCAGAGGATTGGATTCCGGCGAATTTCCCTGTAGCTCTTCGATTTACACTTTTCTCCTAGGGGTCGGTCCGGACGCCAGAGGCGAAGTTCACGGTCATCGGGGACGGTCTGATCTGGCGGTCGCCTGCCGTGGCCGGGTCTGGGCGGTGGAACTTAAAATCTCCGGGCAAGACGGCGATGACGCCCCTTTGGCCCAGGAGGCGTTTGGCCAGATCCTGGAGAAGGGTTACGCCGCCACTTACCGCCAGCCCCATCTTCTCGGAATCGGCATAAACGATAAAAAGAGAGCCATCACGGCCTGGAAATCAGGATTTAAGGGCTGACCGCCATTTAATTCGGCCAGAAGCCGATAAATCAGGATCTCCTTCTGGCCGGAAGGACTAGAATCAGCCGGCTTGCGGCTGCAACCAAATATAAACGTACTTTTACCGTGACTGCCGGAAATGGTAACCCTTCTTTAGCGCCTCCGAAACGACTTCCCGCCCGCCCTCGTCTTAATGGCCTTTTTGGTTAAACCCTCCGGAAGATGCCAAACTCCGCCGCCGGCAGAGCCGCTGTCCGTTCCCGTTGTCCTTTAAATCCCAATGGTCAAAGCCTTTCGGCAGATAGCCCGGACACGGACCCAAGTGGGATGCGGTCAGGCCGTTTGGTCTCATAATCTCCGGGAAACAGATGCCCTCCCGGCGGTCATCAGCCTTGACAACTCCATAAACTGGGGGGAGAACCCCCGGCGGTCTGTAAGCTCCCGTCTGTCAAAACCGTTTGGAAGAGTTCCGGCATCATCCTCCATGGGCAATGGCATAGCTTTTTTGTCCGCCAACTCCCAGTCCTTAAAACCGGACGGCAAACCTTCTCTTCCGGCCTTCGCGGACAGAGACAAAGTCACACCATTGGCGTCATTCATGTCTTTTCAGTGAATTTATATGTAATTTTCATGAAAATATTGGAAAACAGCGGAATTAAATCAGACCAAACAATCCTAAACGAACTCTGGCGGGAAAGGCGATTCCTCCAGGAATCGCCTTCGGAGCATAGGCAGGCGGACTCACTTACTCTGGTTGACCGCGTCCTTAACCTGCTTGGCCGCCTTGAACTTGACAGCCTTATGGGCCTTAACCGTCAGCGGCTCCCCGGTCCTGGGGTTACGTCCCTTACGTTTGGGCCGCTTCACCACTTCAAAGACCCCCAAACCGTATAGGGGCAGACGGCCGTCTTTTTTCAGGGTCTTGATGACCGCCGAAATAAGACTGGAAACCGCCTTCTGGGTATCGGCTTTGGTCAGTCCGGTGTCAAGGGCGATTTGAGAAATGAGTTCAGCTTTGGTCATGTCGTACTCCTTCAGGCAAGCGTTAGGGAGCCATACGCCCCCCAATATTATGACTTCCCGCCTCAAAGGCGGTTTAGATCATCGGCTAAGGAAAAATCTGTCAAAATCCCGCTGGAAACCGGAGCCAAAAAACCGGCCCCAGGGCTTAGAGCATTTTTAAATTTAATGACCAAATATACAGTTTTGTTGGGATGGAATGAAACCAAACCTGTCTAACTTTTCCGCCCGCCGACCGCACTCCGACCCGGCCCGGAAAAGATCTTATACCCTACCGGGGTTAAGTCTGACTTCCTGACAGATTTTACTTAAGAAAAAAGGAATAGTTCCCCCAAAGAATAGATCAGCTCTTTTATCTTTGCAACCAGTTTTTGGGGTTCCGGCTCTTTTTTTGACAATTTTTTTAAATTACCGGAATTTGGGGCTCCGGCAATTTCGGCCACAGGCTCTCTAAAACCCGGCCGGCCGAGATCAAAGAGGCCTCGCTCATAGGTTTACCCCATAACTGAGCCCCGACCGGCAGGTTATCGTCGCCTAAGCCGGCCGGAACAGATAAGCCGGGACCGCCGTAGAGATTTAAAGGCAAAGTCATAAGATCCATCTGATAAACAGTCAAAGGATCATCTAAGAAAGACCCCAGCGGCCAGGCCGGGATTGCCGAGACCGGAGCCAGGAGAAAATGGCACCTGGTTAAGGCCGCCTCAATGTCGTTTTTAATTAAACGCCGGACCTGGGCCGCTTTCCGGTAATAAGCTTCGTAATAGCCGCTGGACAGAACAAACGTGCCCAGTAAAATCCGCCTTCGAGCCTCGGGACCTAAACCGGTCTGCCGGGTCTTGGTATACAGTTCCATCAAATCGCCCGGGTCTGGCTGCCGGAAGCCGTACCGGACTCCGTCGTAACGGGCCAGATTGGTGCTGGCCTCGGCGGAGGCCAGGATGTAATACGCGGCCACAGCATATTTAATGTTGGGCAAATCGACTTCAATTAAATTAAGCCCGGCTTTTGTCAGTAAATTCCTGGCCTCGTCTAAAACTTTTGCCACCTGGGGATGGAGATCGGCGTTCCAGAACTGGCGGGGCAGACCTAAAGTCAGTTCATTGGGTTTCAACGGCCTCTGATTTACAAAGTCCGGCACCGGACAATCGGCCAACGTGGCGTCATATGCGTCCGGACCGGCCACAGCCTGAAGCAGCCGTCCGCAGTCGGCCGCTGTTCTGGCCAGAGGCCCGGCCTGATCGAACGAGCTGCCGTAGGCAATGATGCCGTAACGTGATACCCGGCCGTAAGTAGGCTTTAAACCCACGCAACCGCAAAGAGCGGCCGGCTGCCTAATTGAGCCGCCCGTGTCCGTGCCAAATGCCCCGGGCACCTGAAAACCGGCCACCGAAGCCGCCGCCCCGCCGCTGGAACCGCCCGGAACCCTTTGCCGGTCCCAGGGATTGCGGGTCGGACCGAAAGCGGAAAACTCGGTCGAAGAGCCCATGGCAAACTCATCGCAGTTCGTTTTTGCCAGGATGATGGCTCCGTGGGCTTTTAACCTTCTGACAACCGTGGCCTCAAAGACGCTGTAATAGTCGGACAGCTGCCTGGAGCCGGCTGTGGTCGGGGCTCCCTTCAAACAGAAGACGTCTTTAACGGTCAGCGGCAGTCCCCACAGAAGACGGCTGGAATCGTTGCCCCGCCGGTCTAAGTCCCGGGCCGTCTCCAGAGCCTGATCTTCCAGGACAGCCAGACAGGACTTTATGGCCGGTTCGGTTTCCGTAAGCCTCTTAAGGCAGGCCTCAGTCAGTTCCGTAACAGAAAAGTCTTTGTTTTTCAGCCCTTCGGAGCACTGGGCCAGATTCAGTTGCCACAATTGGGTCAAGATTCAGATCCTTTAAAATCAGCTAAAAAATGCGCGGCACACTAAAAAACCGGCCGACCCGTTCTGGGGCCTGCTCTAGGATAAGCTCGGCTTTACCGGCCGACCCCTCCGGTTCCAGAACTTCGTCCGGCCGGGGTCCGGCAGTATTTTCCATAGGCGAGTACATGGGCTCAATTCCGGCGGTCTCGGCCTCGGCTAAAATATCCATGTAGGCCACAATGCGGTCAAAATCCTCGGCCAGTTTGGTCAGATCGGCCGGTTCGGCCCCAAGATCAAGACGGGCCAGACGAGCCATGGCCAAAGCCGAGTCCGTGTTAATGGTCATTGAAAAACAGCTCCCGATATACTTAACTAAGATCTTAAATCTTCCAGAGCCTGGGTTAAAGAGGCCGAGGCTTTCTGGGGATCAGCCGTACCCCTGCTCAGACGCATGAGCTGGCCCACTAAAAAAGACAAAATCTTAGTCTGACCGGCCAGATATTTTTTGACTTCCTCGGGATGGCCGGCTATGACTTCCATAATCCAGCCCTGGAGAGTTGACTCGTCCCGGACCCGGCTCAATCCTCTGGCCTCGACTAACTGCCGGGGGTCGGCTCCTGTTTCAAAAAGTTCCGGGAAAAGATCGTAAGCCGCTTTTTTGGTTAGAACCCCGTCGGACATAAGGCGGGCTAAAGCGGCCAGTTTGGCCGGACCCATGACTGCGCTCTGAGGATCGGTACCGGACTGGCGCAGAGCCGGCAGAAACAATTCAACCATTAAAGTGCCTAATCTTTTGGCTTCCGGAAAGCGCTTGAAGGCCTCTTCAAAATAAGCCTGGGCTCCGGGCCGGTCCAGTAAGGCGGTTACGGTATCTTCTTTCAGACCAAGCTCTTTGTAGCTTTCTTTAATTGTGTCAGCCGGCGGAGGCAGACTTTGGACGATCTCCCTTAATTTAACCCGGCTGACTAAAACCGGCGGCAGATCGGGCTGGGGAAAGTAGCGGTAATCATGGGCCTCTTCTTTGGATCGCAAAGCCCGGGTCTCCCCTTTCAGGTGATCGAAATGAAGCGTTTGCTGTTCGACCCGGCCGCCCGATTCGTATAAAGCGCTCTGTCTTCTTATTTCGTAATCAATGGCCTGACCGACAAATTTGAAAGAATTGAGGTTTTTGATCTCCCCCCGGACTCCCAGAACAGAGCTTCCCTTGGGTTTAAGGGAAATATTGACGTCGCAGCGGAATTCCCCCTCTTCCAGCCGGCCTTTCGTCACTTCCAGACGGACTAAAAGAGAGTGGAGGGTTTTCAAAAACTCCATTGCTTCCCGGCTGGAGGAAAGATCCGGTTCGGTCACTATTTCGATCAAAGGCACCCCGGCCCGGTTTAAATCAATTAAAGTGCGATCCCTTTTTTCGTCGTGGACGCATTTGCCGGCATCGTCTTCCATATGAATACGGTTTAAGCGGATGGCTTTCCGGCCCCCGTCACCGGCGGCGACCGAAAGAGAGCCGCCCGTGCCGATGGGCGGATCCAACTGGGAGGTCTGAAAACCGTTGGGCAGATCGGGGTAAAAATAGTTTTTGCGGGCAAAAAGAGAGTAACCGTTAACCTGGCCGCCCAGAGCTAAAGTGGCCTTAGCCGCCAGTTCCACGGCCCGGCCGTTTAACCGGGGCAGGGCTCCGGGCTGGCCGGTGCAAATTTCGCAAATATGGGTGTTGGGCTCGACGGAGCCGCCGGCGGGGCAGGCGCAGAAAAGTTTGGTCCGGGTATTGAGCTGGGCATGGACCTCAAGCCCAATGACCGGTTCCATCTCACTCATGATTTCTCCACTAGGAAAAAGGCCTCAGGCCGGGCGGCCGGAAAAAAGTATCATAGCTTAAAGCTGCGTTCCCGGTCAATAGCCGCCAGGAGGCTCATTCCGGTTTTTCAGCCTTTAATTTCTGGGTTTTTCTCTTAATCCAGCCGATCCGGACGCAACAGGCCGCCTCCCGGCCAGGCTCCGGAGAAATTTTACATACAGGCTGTTTTTTAACTTATTTAATGCTATTTTATATCTTATTTACCCATTGGCGGCCAAATAACCAGACCATCCGAACTTGACAGGGTCCGGAATTTTTAGTTAAATGGAACCACTTACAGATAAAGAGGGTTCCCTCAGGGCTTTTTTGGCTTTGGGGCCTGTTGCAGCCGCCCGGTCTGAACCCGGCAGTTGACAAACCCGGACCTTTTCTATTAAGTTACATTTTAAACCTTGAACTGAACCCTTTGGCGGGTTTGATGGTGATATAATGGATCCGCAGGACGAAACCTTAATTAACCGCCTTTTAGGCGACAATCCCGATTTAAAGACCCTGGTGGACAACCACCGGGACTATGAAAAACGTCTCGAGGAGATGAATAAAAGGCCCCACTTGTCGACCGAGGAAGATCTGGAGCGCAAAAAACTCCAGAAAGCCAAACTGGCCGGCAAAGACAAAATTGAGCGCATCCTGGCTGCCCACCGGAATTAAGTCGATCTTCTCCAGCTTAAGCCAAAGAATTAAATAATACGTCCCACGGCCCCTTTAACGGTTGCCCGGTTTTCTGGAAGGCGGCCTTATTCTATAACTTTCTAGTTTAGCTTATGTCTGAAGTCACCGGGGGGTCATCCCCAATAACCGTTTAGAGCTGGATTTTCCCATGACCACCTTAACTGGGGCCGAAATCCTCATAGAATGCTGGAAAAAAGAAGGGGTGGAAGTCATCTTCGGCTACCCGGGGGCAGCCACCATAGACATCCACCACCACTTAGCCACCAGCGCCCTGAGATTTGTTCTCTGCCGCCACGAGCAGGCCGCAGTCCATGCGGCCGAAGGCTATGCCCGCTCGACCGGAAGGCCGGGGGTCGTTCTGGTCACCAGCGGTCCCGGCGCCACCAATACGGTCACCGGTTTAGCCGGGGCCAACATGGATTCCGTGCCGGTTATTGTCTTCTCCGGTCAGGTCACCCGTATGCTTATCGGCAACGACGCTTTTCAGGAAGTGGATATTGTCGGCGTGACCCGGGCGGTCACTAAACATAACTATCTCGTCTTCTCCACTGCCGAACTGGCCCAGACCATTAAGGAAGCCTTTTATGTGGCCACTTCGGGCCGGCCGGGCTCGGTTCTGGTCGATCTGCCCAAAGATGTTTTGGCCGGGAAGGCTGAGTTCTCTTACCCCAAGAAAGTCTTTTTAAAAGCTTACCAGCCTCATTTAACGCCCCACCCCAAACAGGTCAGCAAAGCAGCCGGTCTTTTGAAGAAAGCCCAAAAGCCCTTAATATACGCCGGGGGCGGGGTTATCGCATCCGGGGCCGACGAAGAGCTTCTGAATCTGGCCGAACTTCTGGATATTCCGGTAACCACGTCTTTAATGGGTCTGGGCGCATTTCCCGGGACCCACCGCCTGTTTTTAGGCATGCTGGGCATGCACGGCTTATACCGGGCCAATATGGCCGTCCAAAACGCCGATCTGATTCTGGCCGTCGGGTCCCGCTTTGACGACCGGGTGACCGGTCTGCTGACCCATTTCGCCAAAGAAGCGGTTATAATCCATATTGACGTTGATACTACCTCTATCCATAAAATCTTAGATGTGGACGTGCCCCTGGTGGCCGACGCCCGTCAGGCTCTGGCCGCCGTACTGGAGTCGCTGGGCCGGGCCCCGGACTATCCCAGGGGCAGCCGGGAACTCTGGCACAAAACCATCCGGGACTGGGACTTAAGCTGTCCTCTGACCTACACCAGAGAAGAAGGTCTGTTAAAGCCCCAGTTTGTCATTGAGTCTCTGTACCGTCATACCGGCGGCAAAGCCGTAATCGTCACCGATGTCGGCCAGCATCAGATGTGGTCGGCCCAGTTTTATCTCTACTCCCAGCCGAGACAGTTTATTACCTCAGGCGGCTTGGGCGTAATGGGTTTTGGTCTGCCGGCCGCTCTGGGCGTTCTGGTGGCCAAACCCGGCAGTCAGGTCATAAATATTACCGGTGACGGCTCCATTCTGATGAATATCCAGGAACTGGCCACTGCGGCCCAGGAAAAACTGCCGGTTAAAGTGGCTATTTTAAACAACGGCGCTCTGGGCATGGTCCGCCAGTGGCAGGATCTTTTCTACGACCGCCGTTACGCTGATACCCTTTTGAACCCGGCTCCGGATTTTGTCCAGCTGGCCGCTTCCTTCGGCATTAAAGGCTACCAGGCCGCCGGGGAAAAAGAGGCCGGCGAGATTATTGAAACAGCCCTGGCCGAACCCGGCCCGGTCATTATGGATTTTAAAGTTTCCCCGGGCGAAAACGTTTTTCCCATGGTCCCGGCCGGCCGGGCCATTGACGAGATGATCCTGCGGCCTCTGGAACTGCCCTGAGGTAAGCCTATGGAACTGAATTCGGAAAACTCCCAAAGACACACTCTGGCCGTTCTGGTCGACAACCGGCCCGGAGTCCTGGCCCGGGTCAGTACTTTAATATCCGGGCGGGGCTTTAATATTGACAGCCTGTCAGTGGCCGAGACCATGGATCCCGATGTCTCTTTGATCACTTTGATCACCACCGGTACGCCTCGGATCATTTCCCAGATCGTCAAGCAGCTGAGGAAGCTCATTAATGTCATAAAAGTTACCGATTTGGCCGAAGTTGACCACGTGGAAAGGCAGCTGGTCATGGTCCGGGTTAAGGCGGTCGAAGCTAACCGAGCCGAGATCATGCGTCTGGCCAAAATCTTCCGGGCCCAGATTATTGATGTCAATTCCCGGACCTATACTCTGGAGATTACCGGCGGTCAGGATAAGATCCGGGCCGCTCTGGCTCTTTTGGATGAATTCGGCATTGAAGAGCAGGTCTCGACCGGACTTACGGCCATCTCCAGAAGCCCTTTGATCACCAAAAAAAGCCAGTCCCAGGGCTGACTGAGTTCAATAAAATCAAGGCCTTTGGCCTGTTTTGGAGTACAAAATGCAGATTTACTATGAGAAAGACGCCCCCACTGCCCCGCTGGCTGACAAAACTATCGCCATCATCGGCTACGGCAGTCAGGGACACGCCCAAGCCCAGAACCTCAGAGATTCAGGTCTGAACGTCGTGGTGGGCCAGCGTCCCGGATCCCCCAACTATGATCTGGCTGTAGAACACGGATTTAAGCCGGTTTCGGCGGCTGAGGCAGCCGGGCAGGCCGATCTGATTCAGCTTTTAATGCAGGATCATATCCAGCCTGCTGTATACGAAAAAGACATCAGACCTAATTTAAGACCCGGTAAAATGCTCTTGTTTTCCCACGGCTTTTCCATCCATTTCCATCAGATTGTAGCGGCCAAAGATATATCAGTGGCCATGGTGGCCCCCAAAGGTCCCGGGCACCTGGTCCGTTCAGAATACATAAAAGGGGCCGGAGTGCCGGCTTTGGTGGCCATCCACCAGGATTCAAACGGTCAGGCTTTAGACTGGGCCAAAGCCTACGCCACCGGCATCGGGGCGACGAGAGCCGGTTTAATTGAGACCACCTTCGCCGAAGAGACGGAGACCGATCTTTTCGGCGAACAGGCCGTTTTATGCGGCGGGGTGAGCGAACTTATTAAAGCCGGCTGGGAGACTCTGGTTTCGGCCGGCTACCAGCCGGAGATAGCTTACTTTGAATGTCTTCACGAGATGAAGCTGATTGTCGACCTGATGTATCAGGGCGGTCTGGATATGATGCGCTATTCGGTGTCCGATACGGCCGAGTACGGCGATTACTCCCGGGGCCGCCGGATCATCACCGAAGAGACCAGGATGGAGATGCAGGAGATTTTACGGGAGATCCAGGAAGGCGATTTTGCCAGGGAGTGGATCCTGGAAAACCAGGCCGGACGACCCGGCTTTTTGGCCCGCCGCCGCCAGGAAGCCGAGCACCCCATTAACGAAGTGGGCCGGGAACTGCGGAAAATGATGACCTGGCTGGGTAAAGGCCTGTAACAGTCCGGCTGGAAGCATCTCAGCGGTCTGACCTTAAGGTCAGACCGCAGCTTAAATGGAATCGGATCCATCCCCGGGACTTATTGAAATTGGGTGTTTTATATGAAATCTTACCAGAAGGATTTGGCCCTACTTTTAGCCGAGAGCCGGGCTCTTTTTTTAGATGAGGGACTGACCTTAAAAGACGGCCGGCCCACGCCCTATTTTGTCAATTTCGGTCTGTTCCGCACCGGCCGCCTCATTGCCGAACTGGGCCGAATCATGGCCGATTTCCTGATGGATACCAAAACCGTGGACGATTTTGACGTCCTGGTGGGTCCCAGTTACAAAGGCAGTTCCCTGGCCGTGGCCTGCGCCGAAGCCCTGTGGCAGCGGCACCAGATCGAAAAAGGCTTTGACTATGACCGAAAGGAAGCCAAGGCCCACGGCGAAGCCAGCCGGGTCAGCAATCTTTTCGTTACCGGAGCTTTATTTAATGAGGCCAGGGTCTTGATAATCGACGACGTGGCCACGACCATGAGTACGAAGTTTGAAATACTGGGCCAGATGACGGCCGAAGCCGTCAAAAGAGGCCACAGCTACTATCCGGCCGGGGTAGCCATGTACTTGGACCGGGAACAGACAACGGCCGTTTATGATGCCGACGGTCATCCCATCCCGGGGGCCAAAGGCCAGGATGCGGTCAAAAACTTCCGGTTAAAAACCGGCCTTGAAGTCCAGACCGTGCTGGGCATCCATGAGACCATTGATTTCCTGTTTACCAATAAGATCCCCGTTCTCCAGAAAGGCGAGATGCAGATTTTAGACGAAAATGCGGTCCATAAGCTTAAGACTTATCTCGATCTCTACGGAGTTTAAAAGACTGCGGAGAAGCCGGTGAGCTGAAAAGGCCTGATAACGGCCTCTTTTCTCTTTTGGCTTTTGTCTTTATGTCTGCTGACCGGAATTTTTACTCAAGCTTCGGGCCGAAAAGCCGATAAAAAGAGAGGAGGTCTTCTATGGTCCGGCCCGGCGCCCATCTGATTTTTAATCATTCTTCCTGGCCCAGATTCAGGTGGGAGGCTGCCACTCTGACTGAAGAGCTGGCTGCCCTGGCCGAGGAAGAGCGGCTATTGGCCAATAAGCTCAACTATATTGATAATATTTTCTATGACGAACTGCACCGGATATCTCTGTTTGACGAAACCGTCAGCACTTTGGAGCTGGACGATGAGTTTGTCGATTCTTCTGACCTTAAAGACACCCTGTCCAACAAAAACATCTCTTTTGACAACAATTTAGAAAAAGTCACGAATAAATCATCTGACAACTGCGGCCTTTATAATAATTCCCTGGAAAAATTCATTGACCTCTATCTGGATGTCCGCCTTAACCCCAAAAAGGAACTGACTAAAAACCGCTTCTTCATCTGGGCCCGCTCCCTGGCCAGACCCGGCAGTCTGGCCGGGTTAGGTCCGCTCCGGTCAGAGACGTTCGGCTCTGATCCCCTGTTTCCCGGACCGGCCCCGTTTTCTTTGGTTTTATGTCCTGCCCCGGCTCCCAACAGGCTTCAGGGGGAGATTGACCGGTTTTTAAACTGGTTTAACTCGCCCATGACCTGCGATGCGGTCATCAAAGGGGCGGTGGCTCATCTTTGGCTCCTTATTCTAAGACCGTTTGTGGTCGGTACGGGCCGTCTGGCCAGAGCGGTCGGCGATCTTGTCCGGACCAGTAACAATGAAACAGGCCTTTATTTAAGTTTATCCAAAGTCATTAACCAAAACAGACCTCTGTATTTCCGCAAATTCCGGGAAGCCTTAACGGCTCAGGATCTGGATATTACCCCATGGCTGAACTGGTACATAAAAATGTCGGCCGAGGCCGCTCAGGAAGCCGGCCAGAGGGTCGATATAATCATTAATCAGGCCATTTACTGGGCCAAAGCCAGAAAATATCCTTTAAATACCCGCCAGAAAAATGTCCTGTCGCTCCTTTTAGCCGATTTTATAGGCCTTCTGACGGCTGAAAGGTATGCCGAAATTACCAGATGCGATAATTTAATTGCCGAAAAAGAATTCAACCAGCTTATTTATTATAATCTGATTGAGCGGAGGTTCCTGGCTCCGACCGCCCCCGGCCGCAGCCTTTAACCTTTTTTAATCATCAGGGCTTACTTTCAGGATGCCGGGCATTTTAAAACCCTTTCTGTACGGCACTGTTTTCAGCCTGGCTTTAGGCTTCACTGTCTGGCTCCACCTGACTCTGGCCGCCCGAACCGCTCCCAAACCTGCGCCTCTTAATCCCCGGAGAATTATTACCCTTTCTCCCAGCGTAACCGAAACTGTCTGCGCTCTGGGCTTATGCTCCCGGGTCATCGGGGTGACCAAATACTGCCGGTACCCGCCGGAAGTCGCAGACCGGCCCGCCGTGGCCACGTTCAGTGAATTAAATTACGAAGCCATTGTCAGGTTAAAGCCCGATCTGATTGTCTCGCCCGCCGACAAAGAAACCAATTCCGAAAGACTGAGCCGTCTGGGCCTGACTGTTTTAACCCTGGATACAGGCTCGCTGGACGGTTATCTGGCCCAGGTCCTCAGTCTGGGCCGGGCCTTAGGCCGGGAAAAAGAGGCCCGGAACATCACCGGCCGCCTGACCGGGAGTTTTAATGAAGCCAGACTGAAAAGCCGGGGCCGCCCCAAGCCCACTGTTCTGTTTTCCATAATGCACAATTACGAGGGCTTGGGCTATATTACCGAAATTAACGCCGTCGGCCGGGACGGTTTTTTCAGCCGGCTCTTAGAAGATGCGGGCGGAATTAATGTCTACCGGGGACCTTTGCCCTTCCCCCGGCTGTCAAGAGAATCCATCATCTTTTTAAACCCCGAAGTAATCGTGGATATAATTCTGGAAACCGAAGATCTCAGCGCTGTCTTAAAGGACTGGCAGAGTCTGGGGACGGTGCCGGCGGTCAAAAATGACCGGGTCTATTTTTTGACCGAGCAGTCCGATACCGTGCCCGGCCCCAGGATCTATCAAACCGTGGACCGCCTGTCCGCTCTTCTTTTCCCGGATATTTAACCCGGAGCCAAAGAGTTTCTATGAGCCTTCCAATTGAGTTTAAAAATTTTTCCCTGTCCTACGGACGGACCGAGATTTTAAGGGATATCTCTTTTTCCCTGGAAGAAGGCCGGTATCTGTCCGTCATCGGTCCCAACGGAGCCGGCAAATCGACTCTGCTCAAAAGCCTCCTCCGTCTCCAGGAAGGGGCGGAGATAAAAGGGGGCATTTTTCTGGCCGGACGGAACTTACGCGCTTACAGCCAAAAGGAACTGGCCCGGCTAATCGGCTATGTGCCCCAGGCCGGCGGCTGGATTCCGCCATATACGGCTTTGGAGCTTCTGCGTTTAAGCCGCTACCCCCGGCCTGACCGCTCCCAGGACGAAGAGGCTCTGGAACGGGCCGTCAGGTTAACCGGCTTAGAGGCTCTTCTGGACAGACCCCTAAACACCATGTCAGGCGGCGAACGCCAGAAAGCCTACCTGGCGGCGGCTCTGGCCCAGACGCCTGTGATTCTGCTATTGGATGAGCCGTCGTCGTTTTTAGATCCCCGCCATGCCTTTGAACTTGATAATCTCTTAAAAAACCTGAACCGGGACCTGAAAATGACCGTGATTACCGTTACCCACGATTTAAATCACCCGGCCCGGGCCGGAGGGTTGGTTTTAGTCCTCAAAAAAGGAGCCCTTTTGTCCTTCGGCCCTTTTGAAGAGCTGTTCGAATCCGGGCTGCTGGATGCCGCTTTTGAGCATCAGTTTTTTTACCTGACTCATCCTAAAAATAAAAGGCCCTTGGTTTTAGCTCAGTAAATTACCCCTCTCCAAACCAAACAGCCCCGGCGATCAGGGATGCCGGCCCGTGTCCGCCGTTTTCAGCGCCGCCGCAGGGCAGGCCGCCGGTGTCCGGCGGTTTGTTCAGAAGACCTGAAGCGGCCGGTCTGCCGAAAATCCGTTGAAAATGATAAAGACAAGAGATGACAAATTCAGGGACCCGGCAGAGGCACCAGGAAAATGACGGTCCGGAATTCAGCCGATCCGGGGGAATTTACTTTGTGGTCACACGGGTAAGTCTTAGTTTCGGATTAATTTCAAAGATCTGGGTCAATGGCGGAGGATTTATATTCTGCCCGGTTGGGAGACGGGATTTATAAGCCGGATTCAAAGGAATTCTTTACCCGCAAGATTGGAATAAGGCGGAAAAATTTGAGATAATCATAAATGCCGCCGATTGGAAAATCAGCCAGGATAGCTGAAAGCATTGATTCTAAAATTAAAATGAGTCCGGATCAGAAAAATTGAGATATGAAAAAAAAATTTCGCAGGTGACAAAATAAATAGCAGGTAATTTTAAGTAGCAGGTAATTTTAAGCCGAAAATATTTATTTTGAGGATATATAGCAGTAAAAAATTCACAATGATGAATTTTACCAAGGCTAAAATTCAATTGAAAAAAACTTGACAGGAGCCAAAAATAAAAATAAAATGGAATAAATTTTTCGGGTAATCAAAAAAATAGCAGGTGACAAAAATAGGAAATTGTCAAAATTATTTATCATGGAAATGTATTTAAACAGATGATCATGGAAAAATATTACCCCGGCGGATAATTTTGATACAAACAAATCACCATAAGGTAAAATCAATAAAGAAATAGATTATCATAATAATCCGCCGAGGTAATATATAAAAATGCATTGAAAAACTGAAGTTTCCGAAAAAATCCTGCCAAGCCAAATAATTGACCATTATGGAATAAGGTTTTTGGTTGTGGGGGCCTGGAATTACGGAGATGATCGCAGGAGACAAAAAAATAAATATTACTGAAAATTACTTAAATAAAATACCAATTGAATTATAAAAAATATGCTAAATATATAAACTTAAAAAAATATATAGCTTTAATTAACTGAAAAAAATTAGCCGGGACATTTTGATTTTATTGATTGATATTGAATTCATTGACCCCTGTATCTGGCTGGCAAAAAGTTTTTTAAACATGCGCCAAATGAATCAAATGACAGCAGGCTAAAATTTTGTTCCTGGTTAAGACTTCAGTTCGGATATAGAGGATGACGGCGCCGAGGCTATCTGTTTATTACTGGAAGCAAGACTGATTATAAAGTTATCATACAAAATTACTAAATAGCTTGGGTTAAGAAAACCGGTTTAAATCAATTGACAGTGATATTGGCTGCATTTTAAATCCAGGCTGTCTGATTAATCAGCTGCCAGTTGATTTGTTTCAGCAATTTATGATTGGAATTCACAGCTAAAATAAGACAATATTTCGCAACCAACAGTTCTTCCGCATCCGTCTTTCATTATTGCGCTTAAATAGGAGTTCAGCCGAAAATTCTCCTTGAAAGCTGCCGTGGCTGACCAGAAATCGCTGATGCCCTTAGTTTATGCAGACATGTATAAAGCCTTCTATCTGAGCATAAAGACTCCCGAAACGGCGATGGAATAGGCCGAAATTGAAAGCGCCGATATGTTTCTGGAAGAGGAAAATTGCGACCGGGCCGCAATTAAGAATGTTAAAAAATGTCCGGCCCAATACCGCCATGTTTACAGCGGCGATTTTTCTGAATTTGACATTCCTGGAATGGAGATTTATCGGCGTTTTTCAAACTTTTAAGTTTTCACTGATAACATTTCTTTTTAGAAAGCTTAAAACACTGACATTAAAGACTATTTTGGGAAAAATCCGGAAACCGTAATTCCTGGCTTGTCATCAGGACCTGATTATTAAGTCAATTAGGCAAAATTATCCGCCGGGGTAATAACAGACTGTCCGCCTGAAAGGGCAATGGCTAATCTTTCAAGTGCCGCCTGAGCAATTTAGGAGATTGTTATGAAAATTAGACAAGATTTCGTCACCAACAGTTCTTCCACTTCTTTCCTGATTTCTCTCCACGGTGAGTTCACTCAAGAGAATTTTTTGAAAGGCCTCAGACTCAACCCTGATTTTTTATTGCATCCCATGTTTGAGGAGATGTTTGAAATCGTTGACCGCTGCAAACAAGACACGGACGAGTTAATGAAATCATATAGTCTTGAGTCTGTTGAGGATTTTCTGGATAGAATGAGCTTCAATGAGGAAACAATTGAGATTTTTAACAGTTACCTGGCCGAAAAATGGAAAATTTATTCCGGGTACTTTTCCGATGACTGTTCCCCGTTGGAACAATATCTTTGCTTTAGCGATTTCTTAGTTCATAATGAAGACATTTTCTTTGCTACAACTTCAAGAGGTATGTAATTTGCTCTTATTGTTCAGTTAACTTGCTTATAAAAAATGTCATTGCCGAATCAGTCGGTGATAAGAGAATTGGTAATTGAATTTACCGGATACTTGTATTTTAGAGTCAGGCCTCTCTTGTCTTGTCATCAATTGTAATTAAATATGGCGGCTCAGGCTATTTGGAGGTCTTTAGGTCAGGCATTCGAGGTTATTGACCGGACGGAACAAGTCAACTTTGATTAGTGCATCGGATCCCTGCCCTGGCTCCCCCGACTTGCTGGTTGCAGTTTTAGCCGGAGATATCCGCTGAAGGCCAAAAGACAATTCGGGCTCCGAACCAGGAGATCCGGACCCCGGCTGATGCATTGAAAAGCCGGACGGCCGGATTTCACAACTCAAGGCGGCGGTCCGGATTTACGGTTTATTTAACGGGCTGACGCTGCCCGGGCCGGTCACCGGTCCCCTATATCCTGCTGCCTGAGCTATAAAGCGGACAGATACGGATATTTTGTTTTTAATTTAAACTAACGGAGGCAGCGCTTCCGGCCTTTCGGCCGGGCTTTCGCACCGAGGAGGATCGCATGAAGATAAGGCAAGATTTCGTCACCAACAGTTCTTCAACTTCTTTCATTATTTCTCTTAAAGGCGAGTTCAGCCAGGAAAATTTCTTTAATGCTGTCAAAATAAACCCTGATTGTTTAATGCTTTCCTTTTTTGAGGAATTGTTTGAACTATTAGACCACGGAAAAGAACCGGCTGCTGAGGCGCTGTCTCGCAGTGAGTGCAGCTCAGTTAAAGAGTTTATGGAACAAAATTACTACAGGAAAAAACAAATTGAGGCTTTTAATAATTATCCGGATAATAATCGGGAAGTCTATGCCGGTACCCTGTATGATGATGGGGAAAATTATTTGGATCAATATCTTTGCTACTCAAATTTATTAGTTTTCAGTGATGACATTTTCTTTGCTATCGCGGTTCGGATGTAATTTTATAGAATTAAAAAGCACTCCTTTTGACTATTGTTTCAATAATAACGAAAGTCAACCGCTCCAGACCGAAGCCGAGACGGACGGGCAGCTATAGTAAACGACATTAATATTTGTGCTTGAAGTCACACAGGGTAGCAAATTTGCTATTCGATTGTCGGTATAGAGCAAAGTAGTTATCAAGCGCGCTCTCAAGTTTTCCTATTGTTG
>JAISEL010000036.1 GCA_031264185.1 Deltaproteobacteria bacterium | reverse complement strand
AACAATAGGAAAACTTGAGAGCGCGCTTGATAACTACTTTGCTCTATACCGACAATCGAATAGCAAATTTGCTACCCTGTGTGACTTCAAGCACAAATATTAATGTCGTTTACTATAGTTGTTCTGGACTGTCTGATTCGGCGCAGTTCATGGACTGACGAATGACCGGATGGGGCTTGAAATTATAATCAGTTTCACGGCTGATCCAGAGATTTTCAAAAAGATGCCGGTGCCCTAAAAACAATTCTTTGCCGGTGTCCAATAAAAGTGTTTTCCCAAAGCGTCTGGGGCAGGAGAGGAACAGGCAGTTGAGCGCAGGATTTTTGACCATGCTGCAAATATAAGGCGTCTTGTCAACGTAAAGCCGATCGTAGGAAATTATCTCCCGGTAGCTTTGGAGATTTTAGGGCAGTCCCTTCGGTTTTTCCCGTTCTCTGCTGTTTTGTTCATATTGCCTCCGGCTTAAGGACTCAGAAGGTCGTATTTTTGTGCATTGACCGGTCCATGTCCTGCCCCAATCGAAAACTTGGACCAATCTGGTCAGGCAGGATTTCCTATAACAGATGAACGGATCAGTCAGGCCTTTTTGCATAGTCTTCTGTCTCCCTGTCCCCCTGGAATTATTTGGAGAAAAAGGACCCAGGACACTGGAATTTATGAGCCACCGGCCGGCGTTGATCATGAACGAATATATCACATTTTGATTAATTTTTGGACTGATTATTTGGCAGGCCCTCCGCAGCAACTTCGGATGACTTGTTTTTGACTTTCTCGGCGAATACAGCCTGGCTGATTTTTATGGTTCATCTGAGTGACGGGCGCTCTATCCTGCCGGAATCTTTCCTAAGGCTGTCTGGAGCATTGGGAGCAATGGTTGATGTGACGGAGCCTAAAGTTCAGAAATCCGTCTCTGTCCGCGATTGAGGCGGCCGCCTCCGATAGCTTTTCGCTGATCGAGGCGGAGATATTGCTTTCGCCTGCGTCAGCACCCATGACGGTGTCAGCAGTTACCGGAGACTGGCGGGAACGTCCGAGACGAAGTTGAAAAATCAGCCGACTCTCCGGCGGACGAGTTCGTTCTTCCTGGCCTGTCCGGACACAGTTTGCTGTTATGAAAGTTGCAGGAATCAAATCCGACAATCGGCCTCCATCCTAGGTAAGGAGGAAAAACTGCCCGTCCTGGCGGAAACGACAGGTCCTCTGTTCGTAAAGGACGGAAGTCTTCCCGTTTAACTTGATCTCCGGCCGGACCTTCTTTTAAGTTGCGGACGTTTTGAAAAGAGAGACTTGTAAGCCATGGATACCTTAATGTACGGCATTGCAGGCCATCTGGGATCCGAGACCCGGCAGCGCCTCTCGGATCAGGTAATAGACCTGGCGGTGATGAGCCGCCTGGTCGGATATATTTGTCTTCGGCAGCCAGCGGACAGGCACAGGGCCAGTTCCTGACAAGGACGCCTGCAGCCTGGCGAAAACTTCGGCCTGTCCCGGCAGATAAGCTGGTTTAGACGACGGTACGCTTCACGGCTGACTTATACGGCCAGACTTCAAAAAACAAGATTCGTCACTTGGTTCCGATTTAAAACGTCAGGGGCCAACGGCCGGCATCAGGCTATCCCGGCGGCAGGTCGTCTGGGGTTAGGCCAGGGGAATCTTGGGTATGTCAGTGGATAAGAGCCGCCGTTTTTCCGGAAACTTCATTCGGCGATGACTGGGACAGCTATTTAGCTGATTTTATTGAAGATCAAAGAACCGTCAGTGTCCCGGATGTAGTCATTACCTTATGTCCGGCCTAACAGAATAAGGCGGCTTTAAGTAATCTGTCTTTCAAGGAGGCCAGGGCAAAAGGATGCGCTTTAGGCATATGTGGAAAAATAACCCCTGCCTTAGAGGCAGTCGGCCGGAGGTTTAAAATCACCTTAGAGCGGCTCCGCCGGATAAGGCTGAGGCGTGTTAAGTAAACTCCGCCATCTCAATCTATATGCCGGAAATTATTGTCTTTTTTGGAAAACCAAACTTTTTAAAGACCTGGGAAAATTTTTTTTCAATAATAATAGTTTTTTTTTCGGGTTTGTACTAAAATGCGCCAAAACTACTGAGCCGGAAAATACTTTGTCATAAGTTTTTGGGACCTGATATAACTGTCGCTTTGGCGGCTGAGGCCTTTAAGGTCAACTTTTGGACCCCTGGCAAAGGCCGAATTTCCGTAAAAAAGTCTTTGGTCCGGCAAAAGTTAAGAAAAAAGGAGATTTTTTAATTTTTTAATTGGAGGATGTAAAAATTTTTCCGTTAGGCCTTTTTTTTCGTCCGATCCGGATATTTTTAGGCCGTATTGATTATAGAGGGAAAAAATATAAGAAATTCAATAAGTTATAAGTTTATTTTTCCTTAAGCTTATGCTTATTGGGCCGAGAAAAGAGCCAAATTAAGGTGACTTTTAGAATGTTTGGTCTGTGTTCCTGGATTTTACCTGGCGCCAAAAGACTTAACTTCGGATTTTTTCTAAAAGTAAGTGGTAAATACGTATTCATCTATGGTAATATAAAAAGGTTTCTGGTTCCAACAGGGGAAGGTGATTTTATAGCTTTCTTCGGGATCAGCCCAGGGCGGTAGGCAGTTATGCTTGGCCGCTTGAAATTTATTGTTCGGGGACATCATGGCATACAGTTTCACTAACAACGACGACACCAACGACACTTCTCCTTGTTCTGACCCAGCTTACGACGAATCCGGTGACAACGACCGCGACCAAGACCAAGACCAAAGCCAGGCCCTTCCTCAGGAACAGGAGCAGGCTGAGGATGGGGACACGGACGTGGACGGTTCTGACTCCCAGTCGGGTCAAGATTTTCATATGAACCAACTCTACGAGGAAAGCTTCAGAACCCTGTCCGAGGGGGAGGTCTTAAACGGCACCGTGGTCCAGATCACCAAGGAACACGTTATGCTGGACATTGGGGCCAAATCCGAGGGACGGATCTCCCTCCAGGAGTTTTACGGCGAGCAAGGGGAGTTAACCGTTAAGATTGGGGACCAGATTGAAGCTCTGATTACACGCATGGATGAAGACGAGTCGGAAATTTTCCTGTCCATGGAAAAAGCCGCCAAGATAAAGATTTGGGAAGAGATCGCCCGGATCTACAACGAAGACGGTGTTATAACTGGCCAGATCACCAGCCGGGTCAAAGGCGGTCTGTCGGTGGATATCGGGGTCACGGCTTTCCTGCCCGGTTCTCAGGTGGACACTAGGCCTATTAAGAACCTGGAGGCTTTAGTCGGCAAGACTTATGACTTCAAGGTCTTAAAGTACAACAAGCGCCGGGGCAACGTGGTTTTAAGCCGCCGGGTTATCCTGGAAACTGAGCGGGAGAAGATTAGGTCCCAGACCATGTCCTCCCTGGAGGTTGGAGCCATTGTCGAGGGCGCGATTAAGAACCTGACCGATTACGGGGCTTTTGTGGAATTAGGGGGCCTGGACGGTCTTCTCCACGTGACCGACATGTCCTGGGGACGTCTGGGCCATCCGTCGGAACTTTTAAAAGTCGGCGAACAAGTTCAGGTTAAGGTCCTGTCTTTTAACCGGGAAAACGGCCGGGTCTCCTTAGGCTTAAAGCAGCTTCAGGAAGATCCCTGGGTGACCGCTTCGGCTCGCTATAATGTTGGTGACAAGGTCCAGGGCCGGGTTGTTTCTTTAACCGATTACGGGGCCTTTGTGGAACTGGAAAGGGGGCTGGAAGGCTTAATTCACGTCTCGGAGATGTCCTGGACGAGGAAAGTCAGAAACCCCGCCACGGTCTTAAAAGTCGGCGATCTGGTGGAGAGCGTTATCCTGAACATGGATCTGGGCTCCAAAAGGATCTCTCTGGGCATGAAACAGGTCGAGCCCAATCCATGGAGTACGGTGGCCGAGCGCTATCCTATCGGGACTATTATTGAGGGCAAGATCAAAAACATCACCGATTTCGGGGCCTTTATCGGGATTGACGAAGGCATTGACGGTCTGGTCCACATCTCGGATATTTCCTGGACCCGTCGCTACAAGCATCCCTCGGAGATCTTCAAGAAAGGCGATTCGGTTCGGGCTTTGATTTTGGCCATTGACCGCGAGCAGGAGAGATTTTCTCTGGGCATCAAGCAGTTGGAAGAAGATCCCTGGTCGATTGCCTTAAATAACTTTCCTGTGGGCGCAAAGGTCTCCGGCAAAGTCACCAATATTACTGATTTTGGTGTCTTCATAGAGTTGGCCGACGGCATCGAAGGCCTGATTCACGTCTCCGAGTCGGGCCTGCCGAAAGGCAAACCTTTGGCTGAGGCTTTCCACTTAGACGATGAGGTTTCGGCAAAAGTGGTCACTGTTTCGGCCGGGGATCATAAAATCGGTCTGTCCATTAAGCGCCTTTTGAAAGATGAGGAAGAAAGCCATTCCAAAGACTTCGGCAGCGAAGGTAGAACCGCGACCACTTCCACTTCCAATGCCAGTTCTTCTTTTGGCACGGCTTTCGGTAATCTTGATAAACTTCTGGCCGAAAAACAGAATTCTTCCGATTCGGAACCGGAATCTGAAGAATCATAACCGGTGCCATGGACGACCAAACCAACAAACCAGATGAAACCGGCTCCGTGGCCTTAGAATCTGACCGGGCAGGGACCGAAAGTCCGGATCCCGGTCAGGCCAATCCGGGGTTAAATTCAGAGACCACTGAAAACGGCTCTGGGCCGGCTGAATCAGAGGCGGCCCAAGCCAAGATCCCTGACAATCCGCGCTCCCAGGGTCCGCCGGTTTGGTCTCGTCCGCCCGGACGTCGGACTATTAACAGTAATTTACTGCCCAACCGTACTCACGATCATTCCCGCCTGGAAGGCTGGCCTCTGGCTATTCTGATTTTAGGCCTGGCCATCATCGCCAGTTGCCACTTCAGCACCATGAATATGGTTAATTCCATCGGCGAAAATTTGGTCGCGGTATCCGCTACCGGGGTCACCAAGCCCAGCGTGGGGGTCTTAGCCGTGGAAGGCGAGATCATGTCTTCCATGTGGGCAGTCAAGACATTAAAGCAGTTCCAGGAGGATCCTAATATTCTGGCTGTAGTCCTCAGGCTGGACACTCCGGGCGGAGCTGTGGCTCCCTGCCAGGAGATAGTGGAAACTCTCCGGACCATGACAAAACCGGTCGTGGCCTCCATGGGCTCGGTGACCGCTTCGGGCGGGGTCTATCTGGCTGTGGCCGGGGATCACATTATGGCTAACCCAGGAACTCTTACCGGCTCCATCGGAGTGGTCATGGAAACGATTCAGGTTCAGGGCGCCATGGAAAAACTGGGAGTTAAAGCCGAAGTCTTTACCAGCGGCCAGTATAAGGATATCGGGTCGCCTTTCCGGGATATGAAACCGGAAGAACGGGCCATAATCCAGACAATGGTTATGGAAGTCTACGAGCAGTTTGTGGGAGAAGTCATAAAAGGCCGGCCTAACTTAAATGAGGAAAAAGTCCGCCAGATGGCTGACGGCCGCGTTTTTAGCGGTCAGGAAGCTTTAAGGCTGGGCCTCATTGATGAGCTGGGCAGCTTTGACAATGCCGTCCAGAAGGCCATAATCATGGCTAAGGGCTCCTACGATCCCACTGAAGACATCCCTCTGATTTATGAAGACGGGCGGGGTACTCTGATCCAGCGGCTTTTGTCTTCCGGCCAGTTCTTCTTCAAACCGTCCTCTATTTTAAGTCAGGAAGGCCTGAAGTTCCTGTACCGTCCGGGTCTTTAATGGCCTGATACAAGGTGGCTGTGATGGCCTTTTTGAAGAAAAAAGACCTCATTATCCGGGTTACGGACCTCAACCGGGAGCTGCCGGCCGAAATTACCCAGGCCGCAGCGGAACTTATCATAAAATCCATGGCCGACAGTCTGGCCGAAGGCCGGGAAGTCTGCCTGAGAGGTTTTGGCCGCTTTATCCCTCGCTTTTATACCGAAACGAGAAATAAAAAGACTGGCCTTCTGTTTCATCCGAGTCCGAGGCTACTAGATGGAGATTCGGGTGATTTTCCGGCTTCAGAAGCTTCGGAAACAGCCTTGAATGAAGATGATAAAGACTATGATGAGCTTTAGCGGTGAGCCTTTAAAATAGCCCGGGCTGTTGAACTGTTTGCGAAGCGACTCCCCTTGAAAAACTGAACCACAACAATAAATTTCCAAATAGTACCCGGCATTTGGCCTAAAATTATGGAAGAAACTGGTTGTTTCGGCCGATTTTACGGAACCTAAGCTCCCGTTATAATATGACTAGGTTCGAGCGGAATATGTTGTGTGGTATGGAAAAAAAATTGTTGACATCCGGATTTCCTAGTGCTATGTAAACCTTATCAGTTGCCACCGGATGCCAGACTCTACAAAAATCCTAAGGTAATCCTCTGTGCCTGCTTTGACTTTCCGTTCTGGGACAGTAAGAAGGGGTATTGGGAAACACTGTCGCCTTTATATTGGTCAAATAGACGCCAATAGTGAATTTATTCCCAATCAATATTACAGTACTCGCTTATTTCAAGGACTGACAGGAAAGCCGACCTCCTATCCGAACAAAGAAGAGAGGGATAAACCGTAATTCCCGGTTTTTTTGTGCCTACATTTATCTTCCCTTTATTATTTAATATAAATTTCTATTGCTATTATCCGTAATTCCCGGTTTTTTTTAAGGCTACACCAATTAGCCATTTTTTATTTGCCATTATTCAATAAATTTGATTTCTAAACGCTTTTTTATTTATTTTTGGCACTTTTTAATATT
>JAISEL010000140.1 GCA_031264185.1 Deltaproteobacteria bacterium | reverse complement strand
CAACAATAGGAAAACTTGAGAGCGCGCTTGATAACTACTTTGCTCTATACCGACAATCGAATAGCAAATTTGCTACCCTGTGTGACTTCAAGCACAAATATTAATGTCGTTTACTATAGATTACAGCAGATACAGTAATGTGATGATTTGTCAACATCGTTTGTTTGAGCGGAAGCAAATCTTCACTCACTGCGCTCATTTGCCGTCACTACACGAACCGGGAAACGAATTACATCTATTACCAGAAGTATCGGTTCCTGGAGGTAGTGTAGATTATTTTCTGGTGTCTGTTGTTCATAAAGATAAGGTTATCGATTTTGTCGGCATTGAACTGCAGACGATGGATACCACAGGTAGTTTGTGGAGCGAACGTTCTTCGTTTCTAAAGCACAAAGGCATTTCTGTACAAGATGGTGATTTAACGGCAAAAGGCTTTGGGATGAACTGGAAGATGTCTGCGATGACTGACTATTCTTGTACAAATGTATCACAAAATACAGACATTTGAGCATTTGAATAAGCATCTCGTCTTGGTTATACAAGATTGCTTTCGTGATTATATGGCTCGCTAGTTTAATTTTTCACATATGGAATCGGCTCGGCAAGGAGATTCTTTTCATATATATTCTTGCGCGTTGGAAGATAATACGGATAACGGGCTGCGTTTGCAGTTAGATAATCGTATTAGCACAGACGCTAATGGTACAGCTCTCTGCCTTGGTCTTCAAGCAGACGCAAAGGTAGACTTAGATAAAATTATCGAATATACTGAGAAACATGTTTCAGAAAAGACGCTACTGAATTTTTTTGATATGCGTATAAACTGTATCAAAATTAAAGGTTGGAGGCTTTGAAGATATGCCAGAACGGGTTAAATTGTTTTGACGGCCTAGGGACTGATATTAGCCTTGTCATCAGTGCTGTCGGAGGTGATCTTATTGTTTTTCGTATCGGTAATCGCAAAATCAGATTTACCAAAACCCAAGTCCGGACTCCGGACTGCCTGAAGAACAGGGAAGATGAAATCCTGCCGCCACCTTCCGGTGTCATGGGGAAGTCATTTAGGCCGAAATTTAGGCCGATACTGTTACCCGATCTTGCTCTGCCGGCTTGAACTCCTGATCCGCCGTGAAGTACAGCCGGAAATTGCCTGCGGCGTCCCGTTGTACCGTAACCGCCTTGATGTTTTCTTCTATTTCGCGGGACGTGAAGTATTTGTCCATCTCCCACAATATGATGACTCTGCTGCTGTCCGGAAACTTTCTCGGCCGGCCTGCTCTTCGGGGTGAACTTCCAGCATTTCTTCATCTTCTGGAACCTCGGCGGTGCTGTCCTTACGCCGCGCTTCAGTTACGCGAAGAACAGCCTGAAACCTTGCGGTCATTTCAGCGATACCCTGTAACGCCTGGGAACCGAGCCGGTTCCAGAAAACGAACTTCTTCAGTTTCCTGAGCTTCGTCATATGTGTTTTGATATGGCTGACGTTTTGGTATTTCCTGAAGCCCAAAGTACCTCCGGTACATGGCTGTTAGGCGGTTCAATATGTTTCCGGCAATACAAAACATCCGGGTCAGAAGCCGGGTCTTTTCGGAACTGTACAGCTTGAACTCGAACGCCTGCGTCTCTTATTCTGATCCCAGGTGTATCTATTTACAGTATCCTTCGAGAAATGCCCGATGGAATGGCAATGCAATAGTACGCTTTTGTCCAGCTTGTCCAGAGACCGGGAAGTCTTGACAGGTGAGGGAATTCAGGCCGCAGAACTCTGGAAAGTATGTCCCTTCAGGGCAGGCGTTATGAATCATGGTGAATGTTCCGGTTTAGACATGACCGACATGCGGATATGATCAGGCATCTCTTCCGTTTTGGATATTCTCAAGCTCCATTGCCTTGGCCTTCTGATACAGCAGTTCTTTCAGCCTGATTTCCACGTTTCCCGTCAGTTTCTTCCTCCTGTATATGGAGCGCCATCATATGGTATGGGGATATGGCAGCCAAGGTTGAATGCCGCTGATCCTTGGTGGCTTGAAACGGTCTTTGTTCATGCCCGCAGCTGTAATACGCTCATATGCCTAAGTCAGAAAAATGGGCAGAATGGCTTCCTGTCTCTCATCCCGCAGCTTAAGCCGTGGATTTTTCCGGCGGTTTCTTCATAATTCCGACCATGAAAATTGCTAAGGCTATTGGTCAGTGCATAAAGCTAAAGTCAACCTGATGCTCTTGTCCCTTGGTCATAAGAACTGTGACCTTTGTCAGGCTGACCAGTGAGGCTGTAAAATTTCCCTCAGTTCTTAAGGGCGGGACGTTCAAATAATATCTGGCGCCTGTAAATATAGGGCTGAGGCCGGTCTCCTGGCTAAGGTTGACGCAAAGGCGGTGTAAATCAGACAAGAGGGTCGGAGTGGAGCCTCCGCCTTGCGGAGGTCAGACTGGTGGAATTTCTTGTTGTAAGTGTCTTTGGCTTAATTCCATGAAGGCCAATAAAAACCCCGCGAGCATTGGGCCTCGCGGGGGTTTTATAAAAACCGGCGGATTAAAAATCCGACCGGAGGGTAGTGGCCTATAGACTAGGTCTGGGCGTCAGTTTGCACATTTTGACGAATTCGGGTACCATATGTTCCCATTCGATCAGCATCAAGTGGACCCCCCGGATGCCGGGCATGGATTTAAACTCTTCGATCTGTTCCGCCGCGATCTTCATGCCTTCTTCAGCCTGTTTGGCCTTGTCCACGCCTTTTAAGCGGTTAATGAACTCATCGGGCACTAAGATGCCGGGCACGTTTTTCTGCATGTACCTGGCCATGCCCAGATTCTTAAACGGGGTGATCCCGGCCATGAAGTAGCATTTTTCGGTCAGACCCATATCCACAGCTTCTTTCATGAAGGCCCTGAACCTGGGCATATCGTAAATGCACTGGCTCTGCATGAAGTCAACGCCAGCTTCCACTTTTTTGGCCGTCCGGTGAATACGGTACTTCTCAGGGTCGGCAAAGGGGTTATAGGCCGAGCCGATGAAGATTTTCGGCCGCCCTTCTTCTGGAAGTTCCTGGCCGGAGAGCAGCCGGCCATCATCGCGCATCATCTTGACCGTCTGGATAAGCCCTATAGCGTCCATGTCAAAGACGTTTTTGCACTGAGGGTGATCCCCGAACTTCTGATGGTCGCCGGTCAGGCACAGAAGATTGTGGATCCCTAAGGCGTAAGCCCCCATGATGTCCGACTGGATGGCGATGCGGTTGCGGTCCCTGGTAACCATCTGCATGTTGCACTGGAGGCCTTCCCGTTGAACTAAAAGCCCGGCGGCCATGGAGGACATACGGACAACGGCGGTCTGGTTATCGGTAATGTTGACCGAATCGACATTGCCCACCAAATGGACGGCTTTTTCCTTGACTTCATGCCCGTCGGCGCTGCGGGGCGGCCCCAGCTCCCCGGTCACGGCGAAATTGCCGGAGGCTAAGACTTTTTCCAGGTTGCTTTTGGTTTTGATTTCGCGGGTCATTTAACTAGCTCCTCCCGGACGATTTTTCTCGGTCCGCCATCGCGGGATTTGGACCAGTCTTTAATTGGCTGGATCGGGGCGAACTCCGCCAGCCGGCCTTCGTCCATGTACTTGGAGGCGATTAAGTGCCAGACACACTCAACATCTTTGGAGATTTCGCAGACTCCGTTGGAAGAACCGCCGCAGGGACCGTTCATGATGCTCTTAGAACAGCGGCTAACCGGGCACATGCCACCGTAGTGATGAATAATGCAGTTGCCGCAGGCCTGGCAGTGTTCCGTCCAGACGCCGTGAGCCAAAGCTCCGCCGATAAAACAGGTGTTTAGGGACGGGTAGACATCTTGTTTGGGATACCGGCGGGACAGGAACTGGGGACCGACTGAGCAGGCCATGGATAAAATGGCGTCATAGCCTTTTTCCACCAGGCCGGCCAGTTCGTCAACGTACTCGGGGTCACACTGGCGCTCCAGAGTAAACTCGTCCACCGTCAGCTCAATCCCTTCCTTCTGGGCATCCAGCCTCAAAAGAGCAGCCAGGATTTCCACTTCCTTCGTTCCGCCGGCGTTACATACTGTCACGCAGCCCCGGCAGCCCACCAGAAGCACTTTCTTCTTGCCGGCGATGAAACTTTTTATCTCATCGATCGGCTTTCTTTCGCAAATGATCATATCAGTCTCTCCACTTCCGGGACTGGGACCGTCAGGCCGCCAGTTTCTTTTTAAAAGGGCTGGGCCCTAAACCTTTGACAACGGCGGTAAAATCGTCCACATTCTGGGCAAACTGCGGACCTTGGGAAGCCGAAACGTTAACCATGGCCAGACGCTCCGGTTCCAAGCCGATGGCTTTCAGCTCTTTCTGGAGATAGGCGACTCTTTTTTTGGCCCGGATATTACCGTCTAAAAAGTGGCAGCCGCCTTCCAGACAACCGGCCACGTAAACACCGTCAGCTCCGCTTTCAAAAGCCTTCAGGGCCAGAATGACGTCAAACCGGCCGGAGCAGGGTATCAGCACAATCTCCACGTCGGGGGAATACTGCAGTCGCATTGAGCCGGCCGTGTCGGCGGCGTTGTATGCGCAGTACTGGCAGCAAAAAGCTATAATTTTAGGATCAAAATCACTCATACCGGCTCCCACGGCGGCTGGGCCGCCTTATTTAATTCCCCGGCTAAAAAAGTCTCCGGGGTTTTGGGTCCATATTGAAGGCCGTAAGGGCTGTTGTCCCTTACGGCTAAAAAACTAAGACTCAGGCGGGTTTGGCCTTTTTCTCCACAATCATAGCCTCGACCTTGGCCAGAAGCTGCTCATCGGTAAAGAACTGGAACTTAATGGCTTTGCCCGGGCATTCGGAAACGCAGACTCCGCAGCCGTGGCACATGGCCGGTTCCATATAAGCATGGCCTCTTAAAGCCGGATCCTTTTCGTTGCGGACGATCTTGGGCACCTGGACGGGGCAGGCCCTGACGCAGGTACAGCAGACGGCGCATTTTTCCGGATCAACTACAGCAATGACTCCGCCGACCATGATGAATTCTTTGGACAGAATGGTCGCCACCCGGGCTGCCGCGGCTTTGGACTGGACAATGGTCTCTTCCAGAGGTTTGGGATAGTGGGCCAGACCGGCCAGGAACTGGCCGTCAGTGGCCAGATCAACAGGCCTTAATTTCATGTGGGCTTCAAACAGGAACCCTTCGGCCGACAGCTGACCTTTAAAGACCTCGACAATTTCTTCCCGCATGGGGGTAGGATCAATGCCGGTGGCCAAAGTCACGTAATCAGCCTCAATCAGAACCGGCCGGTTAAGGATATGGTCTTTGATAGTGATGTGGAGCTTGCCGTTCGGTCCGGCCGCCAGTTCGGGTTTGCCGCAGTCAAGACAGTACTTAATGAAGCGGACTCCCCGGCTCCGGGCTTCCTGGTAGAGTTTTTCCCGGAAACCGTAAGTCCGCACATCCCGGCAGAGGATGTAAATTGTGGCTTCGGGATTGCGGTCTAAGATGGTCAGAGCGCTTTCAATGGAGTGGGTGCAGCAGATCTTCGAGCAGTAGGGCCGATCTGTATCCCGGGACTCCACGCATTGGATAAAAGCAAAAGTCTGGCCTGGTTTTTTAATGACCTGATCGTCCGAGGCCAGGAGTTCATCCATATCTAAAGAGAGAAGGACATTCGGATTTTCGCCGTAAAGGTAACTGGCCGGCTTGTGGGCATGGCCGCCGGCGCACAGAACAGTCACACCGTGGGCAATGGTAAATTCGCCTTCCGGACCTTTGCAGACCGTATCAAAGTTGCCTACAAATCCGTGGGAGGATTTGGGGACAGTGTTTTTGTAAATCTTAATCAAGGGGTGGGCTTCCACTTCCTGAATAAGATTGCGGACATAGCCCCGGACATCTTTTTCCCGGGAGAAGATTTTGAGGCCGTTGCCGCCTAAGGTATCGGTCTGCTCCAGCAGATGGACAGGATAACCAAGCTGGGCAATGGATAAGGCCGTGTTCATGCCGGCTGCCCCGGCCCCGACCACTAAAGCCTCTTTGGTCAGGCCCATTTTGGTCTGGTAAGTCTGTTCCAGTAAAGCCGCTTTGGCTACCGCCCCGCGCACTAAATCTTTGGCTTTCTGGGTGGCTTTAACCGGCTCTTTCTGGTGGACCCAAGAATCTTGATCCCTGATGTTGGCCATCTCGAAAAGGTACTTGTTGAGTCCGGCCTGAGCCAGAGCTTCCCGGAACATCGGTTCGTGGGTCCTGGGTGTGCAGGAGGCCACGACTAAGCGGTTAAGCTTATGTTCCTGAATGGCGTCTTTAATTTTACCCAAAGAGTCGGCTGAACAGGCGAAGAGGGTATTGGTGCAGTGCTCGACAAACGGCAGATCTTTACAGTACTCGACCACCTCTTCCACTTTAATGACCGAGGCAATATTGATTCCGCAGTGGCAGATGAAGACACCTATGCGGGGTACTTCGTCTTTGACATCCCGTTCGGGCGGATAGGTGCGGGTCTTAGTCAGCGTGCCTTTGGCTTCGGCGATCACCCGGCCGGCCGCTTCAGCCGCAGCCGAGGCCTCCATGACCGTGGAGGGAATGTCTTTGGGCTCATTGACGGCCCCGCAGGCAAAAACGCCGGGCCTGGTGCTGTTGATGGGGGTCAGGGGCAGGGTCTGGATAAAGCCGTCTTCGTTTAAATCAATGTCAACGTTTTCAGCCAGTTTCTTAAGGTTCAGGCGGGGAGTCAGGCCTACGGACAGGATGACCAGCTCAAAGGTCTCGGCTTTGCGTTCCCCGTTTTCCTCAATGTACTCCAAAGTGACATTGCCGTCGGGTTCCGGGGTCAGGGTGTGCACCCGGGACCTGATAAACCGGACCCCGGCGTCCTGGGCCCGGTTATAGTACTTTTCAAAATCCTTGCCGTATGTCCTGATGTCCATGTAGAAAACAGCCGCTTCCATTTCCTGATCATGCTCTTTGGAAATGACAGCTTCCTTGATGGCGTACATACAGCAGACTGCCGAACAGTACCGCTTGTCGCAGCGGTTAATGTCCCGGGAACCGACGCACTGGAGCCAGGCGATTTTCTTGGGTTCTTTGTGATCGCTGGGCCGGACAATGTGACCCTGGAAAGGACCGGAGGCGGAGAGAATTCTTTCGTATTCCATTGAAGTGATAACGTTAGGCCACTGGCTGTAGCGGTAGGTTTCGGCTACAGTGGGGTCAAAGACATCAAAACCCGAGGCCACAACGACCGAGCCGACCTTTAACGTCACCTCCTGAGCTTTGTCCTCATAATTGACCGCTCCGGCCGGACAGACCTTCTGACAGTTGCCGCATTTGCCCTTGGTCAGGTAAATGCACTCCTCAGCGTTAATACTGAACTTTAAAGGCACGGCCTGTGCGTATTCCACATAAATGGCCTTGCGGGTGTCCACGTTTTCGTTAAAGGAGTTTTTGACTTTCTTCGGGCACTTGTTGGCGCATTCACCGCAGGCAATACACTTGCTCATGTCAATATAGCGAGGGTTTTTGCGCAGGGTTACTGAAAAGTCGCCTTCTTGGCCTTTGACCGACAGGACATCGGTTAAGGTCAGGATCTCAATGTTGATGTGCCCGCCAACATCATTCAATTTTGGGGAGATCATACAAATTGAACAGTCATTGGTTGGGAAGGTCTTGTCTAACTGGGCCATACGGCCGCCAATGGCCGGACCTTTTTCCACCATATAAACGTAGAAGCCCATTTCGGCCAGATCCAGGGCGGACTGGATGCCGGCTATACCGCCGCCAATGACCATTACGGCGCCAGTCTTAGTGGTTGTGTTAGCCATATAATCTCACCTGCTCCAAGGGAGTCCCGGTTTTCACCGGGCGATAAAAAAGACGTTGTAGGCGTCCTGAAAAAAGCGACTGTCTTTATCGCGTGTTTATTTATTAAACATAATATAGTGCTAATTGTAATAAGGAGAAAATAGGACCCCGCTGAATACAAATAGCCAGAGGTATAATTTTAGATTATTCACTTCAACCATGGTCAAAGAAAATTAGAAAGACCATTTTGCTTTGATGGACTGTCCAAAGATTAAAGGATTTTCTTTAATTTGTCAACAAGATTTTTTGACGGATTGTAAAAAAGGCTTAAAATAAAGTCCTCTTCTGGGAGTCCAATGATATTTATAGAGTCACATTTTTCTTGTTGCTATATTAAAAAGTAAGAAATACCATAAATACTATAAAATAATAATAATTTAAATTTCATCATCCAAAGGTCACCAACTCCGGAAAGGCCGGATCTTAATGTTTCCGGCATCTGAATAACGGTGCAGGCGGTCCTGAACCCAGAGGGTAATTAGTTGGATCATTTACTCTTTGCCCGGTCCAGGATCAGAGAGACCCGGCTGATCCGGTATTGACCTATGGCGGTTAATAACGGGGATATATTAAATTATCCAATAACTATAATAAAGTCTGGTAATAATTAAGTCAAGATATTTTTTTGACAGTTTGAAGGAAATTTTGACAAAAATGACAAGGGCCTTATTTTAAAGCCGAATTAGGGGGTTTTAGATTAATCCGGGTCTAGACTGGGCCCGGACTTTAATGACCCGGCCGGAAGCGCCGTAATCGCTGACCTGATTGAAAATCTCGGCCTGGGTAATCTGGACGGCCTCATCGCCCATAGCCGCCAGCAGATCGTTTTTGGCCTCATCCAGAGTATAGCGGGCCGGAATTTCCCGGCTGACGTTCAGGGTGGGAATACTCATCGTTCCGGCGGCGGTGTCGGCGTACAGTTCGGCTTCCCTGGTCGGCCGGGCTAAAGCGGCCCCCAGAGCGTTGGCCGTGGCCGCCTCGGGCGGGGCTTCGGTCGGCAGTCCCAAAGCCTGACTGACTAAAGGAGCCATGGTCCGGGCGGGACCGCCCAGAATGACGGCTTTAGTCGGCTTAAGCTGCCTGTCAACCAAAAACTCACTGATGGTATAAGCCGGCTGCCTGTTTAATGCCCGGATAAATTCCTCTTTGGCCTCCTTCAGTCTGGCCAAAACAGCTTCGACCGCCTGGGAGGCTTTGGCCTGAGCCCGGCCTGGGGCTATCTTTTCAAAAGCTTTTTCGGAAACAGCCTTATTGCCCAGATCGGCCAGCCCCAGCACATTTAATGCATCGGTCAGGGTCGGGGGGCGCTCGGGATCCCCCCCCTCGGCCAAAGCCAGAGCCGGTCCTCTTCTTTGGGGCACAGGGACAATCTCCTCGCCCCGGGGTTCCAGATCCGTATCGCCTCCCAGGGCCAGAGAATGGGTCAGTAAACCCCGGACGAGAGTAGGCCGTCCGGCTAAAGTCAGACCCTCGGGGGTTAATAGCGGTCCCTGGCTGAAGACGGCTAAATCAGTCGATGTGCCGCCCATATCGATCATTAAAATATCTTCCGTTTCATCCCGGCCGCTTTGCCGGCTGTTCTGGCTGACCAGAGCCCAAAGTCCCAGTAAACTGGCCGCCGGACCGGCAGCCAGAGCCAGAACAGGTTTTTCTTTGGCCTGGGTTATATCCATGACCCCGCCGTCGGCTTTCAGGATCCAGACCGGGCAGGTCAGACCGCGTTCTCGGACCGACTGTTCCAGGTCTTGCAAAAAAAGGTCGTAGAGTTTTTTGACAGCGCCGTTTAAAACCGTCCCCCCGAGCCTGCGGGCGAAATTGAGGCGGCCGAAAAGGCTGGAAGCGGCCATGACCGGCCCCGGTGCAGCGGCCAGAGCCGCTTTAAACATGGTCTCTTCTAAAGTCTGATTTTTGGGCCCGAATTTACTGGCCACCACAATGGTTTCGGCTTTTTGGGCCAGTTCTCGGGCTGAAGACAGAGCGGTCAGATACTCCAGAGGCTTAATGACCTGACCACGGTGATCCTGAGAGGCGGGCAGTTCTCTGAACAAAGGCCCCCAGTCCTTTGGATTTAAGTCTAACCCCGGTCCGCCGGTGACCATAATGCCAACCGGCGGGGCTGTCCCGGTCAGGACACTGTTCAAGCCTAAGGTGGTGGAGACGGTCAGGCGTTTTATGCCTTTGGGGTCAGCGCCGTTTAAAAGCTCCGACAAGACTGCATTCAAGCTGCTAATTACCCGGGCCTGGGTAGGGGCTTTGGCGGCGGCCAGAGTCTTTTGTCCGTCCGTTAAAACCGCATCCGTGTGGGTTCCGCCCACGTCTACCCCCAGGAACATATTTTATCTCCCAAATTTTTAGCCAGCATTAATGGGTCTGAAAGGTCATCCGTTGCGGTTTAAATAGGCCAGCTCAAACTGGAGAGCAGGATTATCGGCCTGGCCTTCAAAAACCGGCGGCAGGGGCGGAAAATTAGACCTGACAATGGCCTGCTCTACCGAGACATCAAAGTCCTGATTGCCGCTGGAGCGGCGGAGGTTTTTGCCGGAGACGCGGCCGTTGGGCTGGATGACTATGACATAAACAGCCCCCAGGTTAGAGGCGGTCCCGGTGAAGGAACTGATGGGGGCCACCCAGTTGGACCGGACAATCTCTTTAATTTGGTTATAGTACTGGGCCTTGATGGGATCAATCTGGATACCGCTGGTGCTGCCGCCGGAATTTTCGCTGGCCGTGCCGTTGCTCCGGCCTCTGGTTCTGGCCAGATCGGCCATTTTTGATTCTATGGCCTTTTCTTCATCTTCAGCCTCTTTTTTTCTTCTTAATTCCTCAACAGTACTGTTGGTCGTCCTGGTCTGGTTCGCTCTGGGCTGTTTTTTGACTGCCGGCGGCTTTTCCGGAGCCTTTTCCGGAACCGGAACCTTGGGCGGCGGCTCGTTTATCTTAGCGACCGGGGGCGGGGTGTCGGGGGGACGCTCGGCGATGGGAATGACTTCATTGGGAGCTGGCGGAGTCACCATCAAATCCAGGGGCGTGGGCTGAGGCAGGACCGGTTCGGCCGAAGGCAGATCAACCACGTCCGGGCGGTTTAAATTAGGATCAACCGGAGCGGCCGGGGCGGCCGGAGCCGGAGCTTCCAGATTGCCGACCAGCTGGACCGTCATAGCCTCAAAAGGCAGTTCCGGAGTTGAGCCGAAATCAAAAATCCGGGGGGCGACGATCATGGCCGCCAAAAACAGGCTGTGGAGGCCCAGAGATAACAGCAGGACCAGACCGAGGCGATCTTCGGCTTGGGCTTTTGTCTGGTAATTTCTGTATTGTCGCATGGTCACTCCTAAATAACAGGTTCTGGCCCGCTGTTTAGGGTCTTTAGGGAAAGGCCGTCAGTCCGTAAATTATAAAATATCAGGCAAAATAATTAAACCCTAAAAAGTTCCGGTCCGGCCGGGAGCCCCGGCCTGGCCGGCCTGGGCGGGGAATACAGCCGGCTGACTGCGGTCGGCCGGATCGGTCACGAGCCCCACATTAGTGATGCCCGCTTCCCGCAAAGCCCCCATAATTGCCGCAACCCGGCCGTAAGGGACAGCCTGGTCGGCTTTTAAAAACAGGCTTTCGGTGTTCTTGGTTCTCATGACTTCCCGGACCTGGGCATCTAAATTGTCAATAGTGCCCAGAGCCGTTTCATCCAAAAGAACCCGGCCGTCGGCTAAGACAGTCAAAACCACCAGGTTTTGATCGGTCCTCATGGCTTTGGCATCCACTTTGGGCAGATCCACTTCCAGACCCTGGGTCATCATCGGGGCGGCTACCATGAAGATAATGAGTAAAACGAGCATCACGTCCACCATGGGGGTGACGTTAATTTCGCTCATCATGCCAGGACGTCCGCCCTGGTCTGAGTCAAAAGATCCCATAGCCATGGTATTAAGCCTCCTGTCCGCCGGCTGCTCTTCTAAGCAGATCCCGTTCCAGGATGTTCACAAAATCAGCCATGAAATTACTCATGTCACTTTCTAAAATCCGGATGCGCGAATTGAAGTAATTAAAAAATATAACCGCCGGAATAGCCGTAGCCAGACCCGCAGCCGTGGCCACCAGGGCTTCGGAAATGCCAGGAGCCACATTGGCTAAGTTAGCCGTGCCTTTTAAACCTATTTCGTGAAAAGAACCCATAATGCCCCAGACTGTTCCGAATAAGCCGATAAAAGGGGTGGCGTTGCCGCAGCTGGCCAGAAAAGGCAGGTTCCGGTACAGCCGGGTGCTTTCCGAGGAGGCCGCCCTTCTTAAAGCTCTCTGGACATTTTCCATGGCCACCCTGGTATCCAGCTTGGCCTTGTGAGCCCGGCCCAGCTCCTGATACCCGACCCGGAAGATATGGGCGATGGGGGAGGCTGAATAGTCGGAAGCCTCGGTAAACAGAGTGGCCAGAGACCGGCTTTTCCAGAAACTGTTCAGGAAACGTTCGGACTGGCGGTTAGCCCGGCTCAATTGAACCAGCTTGCAGAGGATAATGCCCCAGGAAATAACCGAGGCCATCAGCAGCAGGAGCATGATCATTTTGACCATGGGTCCGGCTTGTAAGATCATGGAAAGGATTTCTGATTCAACCCCGGAGCCTGTGATGTTGGTTTCCGAGACAGCCACGCTGGCCGCTTGTCCGGCCAGGGACAGGATAAAGGCTGGAGACATGAATTAATACCCTAAAGTTAAGCGGCTTAATTTAAATGAATCGCGCTTATTAATCCGGGATAAAAAAGGTCAAAGACCTTCTTTGGACAGGCTGATAATAAGGACAAACAGTTCAGACCCCCAGAGATCCAAACTTTTAGATCCGAATGTTTATTTTCAAACTAGTGAGTCATATTTTTATAGGTAGAGTAATTAAAGCTCCGGTTTATCCGCCTCTCAGGCATATAAAACCCGGCCTTCAGACAGGGGAGGAAACGCTGCCGCCTTGTTTTGAACTTAATTGGAAATGAAATGACCGTTTCCGTAATTTATGGATCCTTTCATTGAAAATCTGCGGGTACAGGTTGAACGACTGACCTATTCGGACCGCTCCCCTCGGAAATGCTTTCCGTCATCGTCAGGTTCCGGCCTGTTTCAAACCTGCCCACGGCCTGTCAGCAGCCTGAGATTTCAAGAGAGCGGAGCTGAGTCGGCCCGCAGGTTTTTAAACCAGCAGTCGCAGCAGCAGACAGGTTACCGCCGGTCCTGCCAATCAGGGGCGCTTTCCGTCCCCCAGCTTTAGCCGGGCGGCGGGACGACCATAAAATATCCGGCTTAAGACCGCGTAATTGGAAGATTATAAAGCAATTTGATAGTTTTGTCAATACTTTGGGCTTAAAAAAAGAGGATTGAGACTTAGGAATTAAGACCAAAGGCCTCCGGTGGCCGGCATCAAATTATAAGAAAAACAGGTTATATTAAGATTATAATAATATATTTAGTATATATAATTATTAAAAATATATTTTGAGTAATTTTATAGGCATAATTAAAACAATAAAAATAATCAAATGACAAAAAAATTTGTCCGGAGAATGTGGCCATTCACTGCCAGGCCGCTTCCCGGCCTCCATTTAATATTCCCCATTACTTGAATATTTTTGAGTTTGACTGTACCCGGGGAGGACAGTGTCAAGTTTTAATTGACAGATGTTTTATGTTTGACAGTCCAGCCTTTAAGACCTCACAGTTCAAGCCGCCGGTTCCCGTAGTAATTTTTGTCAGCTCTGATTCCAGCGCCCAACTCCGGGCTGCCTCAAAAAGTCTGGCGTTCAGCCACAGCACGGTCTGCTTTAGAATGTCAGATGCTAATATCCGCAGTCAGCCTGAAGGTCTGGGTTTTTTATGAGGCTCCATGCTGAACTTATAACAGGAAAGGCCCGTGAGTATTACCCCGGCGGATAATATGATAAAAGAGTTTATCCTTTGTTTCTTCAGTCTTTAGCATACTCAAAAATTATGCAATTTCTATAGTCTATTTGTAGTATGGATAAAGAATTATTATACCGTAGATCATCTATAAATAATAAGGAATATTTGATCTATCATAAT
>JAISEL010000037.1 GCA_031264185.1 Deltaproteobacteria bacterium | reverse complement strand
ATCAGGGATAAAATGGAGTTGGTTTCGCTTCCGCCGTATTCTCCGGACTTGAACCCTATTGAGCAATGTTGGCGTATAACCAGAAGAGAAATCACGCACAACACATATTTCCCAACAATAGGACAACTTGAGAGCGCGCTTGATAACTACTTTGCTCTATACCGACAATCGAATAGCAAATTTGCTACCCTGTGTGACTTCAAGCACAAATATTAATGTCGTTTACTATATAATAAATACTACCGCAAACGGCACCGGATACCTTAATCCTAGCAACCTCCATTTTCAGATAAGCGGCTTTGAATTTGACGGCGATTTTGTCGAAGATGCAAACACTCCAACCTCGGCCACAGGAAATTTGGGGCCGAATACTGTTTTGACCGGCAGCTTTATGGGGCCGGCGGATTTTGGCGTATCCGGGACCGGCCAGCTGATTCCGGAATATGATATAGCTTCTGGCACTAATTACGGATTGCCGGCCTATATTGATTTTTACGGCGGTTTGGAAACGCGCCCGTTATTGGAAGTGGAAGGCCACTTCGATTTCGGTTTCCCGGTGAATGCTGTGAGTTACAGTTATTTTGGATTTGTGGTGAATATGAATTCCAACATGATTTATGATGCCGGTTTAAGTGTTGGTTTTCAGGAAGCAAGCTCAAACGAGGCCTTTATAAATTTTGTTAAGGGTAGCGGGACCCTCTCCGGGAATACTTTCAACGTGAGCTTTCCTTCCTCTATGCAAACTTATATTGTTAGCGGTACTCCTAACTCTACCCCGGCTACCGCCACCTTCAGTGGTACTTTTGATAGTGCTTCTCCTGACATTGGCAGCCAAGTTGTGCCCGGTTCTGGAGGTCTCTCTATAACCTATGGGAGTACTCCTCCGCCGGGGGCGCCTACCGGCGTGGGCATAACTATCTCAGACGGAACGATGAAAAAAGCTGGAAGTTAGTTTTCTCCAGGATATAATCAGCCAAGGCCTCAGAAAGGAAAAAGTTTCTTTCTGAGGCCATAGTCGTCATATATGGGGGACATCTTTTAGGCTTTGGGTTATGGATTTAGGTCTCATTATGAAATAACGCGATTGAGGAATAAAGCCTATAATTAGTTTTATTTTACACCATTAAACGTGATATTGCAGAGGTAGAAATACAATATGTATTGATACTGATGATTAGAACTATTAATTTTATGTGCGGTTAATTTTTAAAATCAAGGTTGCAATTTATCGCTATGCAGTTTGATACGTTATTTAAGTATATTTATGCATATTTACTAGGCAAAAGGCAAGTATTTTGTAGTTTATAAATCATTTATGTGGTATCGCGGACGATGGACTAATTCTTTCCTCACATTTGGATGAAAGAAGCTAGCGCCTTGGCTTTGGTTGTCTTTAGCCAGTATGTCTTATGAATGATATACATCAATTGGACTTTGATTTGTGGCTTCTGGAAGGTCTGTAACCAGTGGTATCAAAGAATTTGAAAGGATTTGACGGCAGTACATTGGTAAAAGGTCAGCCAAGAAATATAGGTGGCGGACAAAAATTATCACCGCAGACTGACAAAAATTTCTTTGCAGACTTTCAAAATATCCCGGAAAGTAAAACCAGAGGTGATCATGATTTGCCATTTTGCAGACAATCAAGGGAGCCAGGATAATCTCAAGAGGCTAAAAGGACTTATTCATAAAGGCACCTTCAAGCAGGTAAAGATTTCCAGGCCTAAATTTGGGTTCAGTCTTCAATGAACTCTTCCATTTATCTAAACTCTGACTGCTGAAGAAAATTTTGGAAGGCTGAACCATCAAGACTTTTGAAGAGAGGGACAATTGGGTGACTTCCAGAGTCCGTCCTTTTTCCTTCGGTTGTCGTAATCAGAGACGGCGGCTTTTTTCAAGGGCATGGAGACTGGCGGCGGCTGACTAAAAAGGACAGTCAGCCCTAAAAGCCGGGAATAAAGCCCCATGGGTGTCATTTCTTGTTCAACGATCAGTTTTTAAACAGTTGTGGTCATACTCGGACTTATTACTTTTGTTTCGGTGGGCTGGGAAGTTTCGATAGAGAAGACTGGAGGCTAAAAAAGGACCCGGAAAATGCTAGTGGATTAAGTGTCTGCCCAACAGAGGAGTAGCCTTTTTATAATCTTGATATCCAAAACAGTCGGCAGTGGAAAAATGCAGACAGCCAATTCGGGTGGAACAAGACGGTCATAACTGTCTATCCGTCCGGCGAATACTGCTCAAATAGCTCCATTGTTTTCCAGGAAAAAAGGAGGCTTAATGGAGAGGGAAGGAACATAAAGCCTGACCCGGCAGGTGCCGACACAGTTATCTTATTTTGAACTGAAGAGGCGCGGTCAGAGTTACAACTGAGGCATGAACCTCATCGGGGATTGAAGGCAAAGGATTAACCCGGCGCAGTAATCCCATAGCTTCATCATCTAAGACCGGGAAGCCTGAACTGCGGGAGATAGAGCTGTTAACTACCCGGCCATCTTTATTGATGGTAAAGGTCACGTAGACAACCCCTTCAATCCGGTTGGATCTGGCCATGGGGGGGTATTTTTTGCTTCGCTCCAGACGTCTTTGGATCCTTGTTTTATAGGCTGCTAAGGCATCTGGGTTGCCCCTTCCGGTACCGCCGCCTACTCCGCCTTGGCCGGATCCTTCCTGACCAGTTCCGGTTCCGCCGCTATTCGGATTATCCGAAGGCTGACCTCTGGTCTGTTGAACAGGTTTAAGCCGGGGAGTCTTAGGCTTGGGTTTTTCCACCGGCGGAGGCGGTGGAGGCGGGATGACTTCTTCAGCCTCGGGAGCGGTGCTTTCTAACAACTGGGGCGGTTCTTCCTCAGGTTCCGGTTCGGGCTCCGGAGCGGACTCCGGAGCGGCTTCTTCTACCTGACCACCGCCGAGCTCACCCCCTAAAGGATCATATAATTCGAATTCCATCTGCGCCAGAACTCGGACAGGTTCAATGCTTGGCCATGGGAACAGCATGACAAAGAGGGCCACAGCATGGACAACCACAGCCCAGAAAAGAGCCTGCCCGTAAAATTTTCCTTCAAATATGACGTCGTGCGTTGCGATGGCCTGAAGCAATTTTAGCCTTCCGAGTCAACCGACCAGATTTTTTTAGGCAAAATTGAACCTTAGGCCAGATCCGTTGAAAGACCGGGCCATTGGCGGCCATAAAAAAACCCGGATTGTAATACAATCCAGGATTCCCCTTTTTTATCCTGAGGATGAAAACCACCAAAGACTGTGCTTATCTCCGGGGCCCGCATAAGACCTAATCCACAAAGCCGGATATGCGGTACAATAGGCAGGTCTTCTGGCTTTCGGATCAGCCCCCTGAAGTAGCCTTCCCAGCCAACGGCCAGTGGCGATTTTACCCGGAGTACCCGATTACAGCGGTGGGTCCGCTCTCGCTTTTAACGAGATTCCCTGTTGGGCCTGTCGGCACCTATTGATAGGAAGAAATATATCTAAAAAAAAAATGTCTGTCAATTTATGGATCAAAAATATTTCCGTTTTTTTTGTCCAATAAAAAAATAAATTGGGAAATAAAAATATATTTCAAATCTTAATGAATATAAAATTTAACATTACAATATTTTTATCTATAAACAGGAGCTGAGAAATGAACCATTTCCAGCCAATTCTTTCTGTAAACTTTTATTGACACACCTATAAATTTACACTATTGTTTTGGAATTCAGGTGCCTCGCCAAGAGGAGAATAGGGAATCCTGTGAGAATCAGGAGCGGGCCCATCGCTGTAATTCCTGGAAGATAATTCCAAATTTTCCGTTTTGTGGTCACTGTCATCAAAGATGGGAAGGCCTCGGGAAAAGGGAAAAGCCAGAAGACCTGCCTGTATTGATGTATATTTGGGCCTAAGGGGAATATGAGTCCAAAGTACAGATATTAATAATATTATGTTGTTCGGGATTATGGGCTCCCGGATCACGTTTTTGTGGTCTGGGAGCTTTTTTATTTCCAAAGACCAATCAAATTGGAGGCGACGGGTTTCATCAGAATTTTACCAATGGTCTGGGAAAGAAAGGGTTTTTCAGACTATCCTTTTTTGTATCATGGCAAGATTCAAATTTCTGGTTAGGTTCAGGTACATTTTCGCAATAATTAATTGGCAGTCTATCCGGCCTGTCTGGCGGAAGACTGGGCTCAAAGGCAATTATGTTTTTAGACGGTTACTGTATTTTGATCCAGTAGTTTGAAGAGACGCCGGAATACTTTGGAATAATAAGAACGGACAGAAAAATGACGATAAAAAAGTGCAAATATACTCCTATTTTATTAGTTTTTCCCGCTATTGCTTTGCCTAAAGCTGGCATGATTTTTGCTCTCTCTCTCTCTCTCTCTCTCTCTCTCTCTCTCTCTCTCTCTCTCTCTCTCTCTCTCTCTCTCTCTCTCTCTCTCTCTCTCTCTAAAAAAGCTCAAAATTTTCATAAATACAATACTTAGATATTGTATTTTATTGGATAGCAGTCCTTATTTTGCGGCATCTTTCAGACAAATTATTTGCTCTGGGAGGGACCGTTTTTTTATGATGTTATTGTAAAAAATATTTGCTTTAGAAATATTATAGCAATAAAAATATCAAGTAATAGTATAAAAATAAAATATAAAGTCACTAGATATATATAAAATTTATTATTTATACTATTTATTTTTTATTAAAAATATAAAATATTTATATCGGAATAACTTCTGACCAAGTTTAATTGATAATAAATATAACATTGTTTTTTAGGAGGTAGGTTGTGGCACACTTAGAGTCGACTGATTTATTGCATTATTGTGATGTAAGAAATCAATGACTCCTATTATGGTCCTTTTTTGGGCTTAAATAAGGAGAACTGATGAAACTGAGTATTTTACCCGTGACATTGGCAGTTTTGGTTATGCTAATGGCATATCCCGTCTGGGCACAGAATGACCAGGCAAGAGGCCAAGCAGAAACCTCCGTGCTTGACACCATTGTAGTCAGTAGCAGCCGGACTGAGGAGCAACTTCGCGAGGTTTCCTCCAGCATGACGATTATAGACCAAAAAGAGCTGCAGAAATATCCTGAGCAACGTTTGGATCAGATTCTGCAGAGGGAAGGTTTTTATGTTAACAGCTATCCAGGGCAGGATTCGGCTCAGATTATGATTCGGGGTTTTAAAAACGATTCCTACAATACTGACGGAGGGTTGACAGGCAATATTCTACTATTGGTTGACGGCCGTTTGTCAGGTGTAAGTAATATCGCTAGGTTAACTAAGGTAAACGTTGAGCGCATTGAAATAATTCGCGGCCCTGCCGCATTACAATACGGAACATCTGCTCTCGGCGGCGCCATTAACATAATCACAAGACGCGGAGAAGGAGATTTTTCGGCCCATGTTGAAGTCGGAACGGGGAGCTATTCTTTTCACGATCAATTAGCAGGTTTTGATGGACGATATGGACCGGTAGATTATTCAGCTGATTTTTATCACAGCTCCACAGGTGATTTTACAGATGCTAAAGGTCGTCATATGTTTGGTACTGATGACAAATGGATTTATACCGGCGGTTTAAATGTCGGATATAATTTTTTGGATGATAGGCACAGGATAGGCCTAACAGTAAATGTTTTCAACAATTTTGCTCAAGGAATAGGCGGCAGTGTCGGTACCGGCAGCAGCACACCGGAAAACGGAAGTGTAAATACGCTTGATTTAAAGAATCAGTCTTTTGACCTCAATTATACCGGTAAAGATGAAAGGGACTTTTTATCCTGGCAACTAAGGTATTTTCATACTGAAGAGTACCGGAAATATTACTATAATTATGTTACTCCAACTAGGAATCGCCATGATCCGAATGTTACAACTTACGGTCCTTACGATACAACTATCAACGGCGTTCAGGGTCAAGTTTCGGCAAAATGGAATATGGCTGAAATAACAGCGGGATTTGACTGGACGAGATATCTTACTGATGATAAAGGTGCAAATTACGCGCCGAGTCCAAAAATTAAGCATACTGACAAAGCCGGGTTTATAATTGGAAAACTCCGTTTATTTAACGATAAATTAATTTTAAACGGCGGAGTCAGATATGACACTTTCAACATTGACATTGAAGATAAACCTTCATCAAATCCTGATGCCTGGACACCTTCATTTGGTCTAGTGTATCTACCTTTAGAGTGGTTGAAAATAAGAGCTAATTATTCTGAGGGTTTTCATCTGCCTACTCCAAATCAACTTTCGCGAGATACTTTCGATAACCCTCCAACCAGACATTTTATGGGCAACACTGATCTTGATCCTTTTACAACTAAATCTTATGAATTCGGATTTGATTTAATACGTGATTATTGGAATATCAATTTTACGTATTTTCACAGCATGTATGAAGGTCAGGTTAGGAGTATGCTCTCAGGTGAAGTCGACAGTAATGGCTATCCGATTGAAAAATTTTATAACGCAAGTGAAGCGACGACATACGCAGGTCTTGAGTTCGGCAGTTCTTTCAATATAGGAGGCCAATTGGGATGGAGTTTCGATTTGGAGCCATATATTCAAGCTACCCATTTCACAACAAGACGGGCCTACAGGGAAGCCACTAGATCATATGAGGTAGATGTTGAAATTCCTGACTGGCTGGTCAATTACGGAATTAATTTTGCCTATTCAGAGCAAAATCTCTCGGCTAACATAAATGCCATGTATGTTGGCAGAGCAAGATTGCAAAATTGGAGCAGAGTAAATCGGCCTAATATCGGATATCAAAATTACTTTTTTGCAGACAGTTATACTGTTTTGGATTTTACACTCTCCAAACGTCTTATAAGCTTCAGTGATGACAAACATAAAGTCACCCTGAATTTGGCGATCCGCAACTTGTTCGACAAATATTACGAATCCAGAGTCGACTATCCAGGACCTGGCCGTAATTTTTATGTCAATATTCGGTATGATTTCAATTGAAAGAGTTTAAGTAGTCATTCATTTGGCATTTTCAGACCAGAAGCCAGTCAGGTTTTTATTATGACAGACAGCGGTGAAACTCAAGCCCCAAGACAGTGTCCGATGGTAAGTACCCTTCGAATTTGCATCTATAACCCCGCTGTTTTAGCTACCACCTCGTCTGTTAGACGGCTGGTATGGTGGCAAAAAAGATCAGCCGTCTTATTCTAAGGGACTGGCACTAACTTTAAGGTTGTTATGGTATCATGGCTCTAATACCATGAGATGGGCCTCGGAACCCTTCTCATGGTTGAGCCAAATAGTGGTTTCTGTTTACGAAACATCTATTCAGAGGAAGATGAAAGGTATCGGCTCACCAGGTTTTTTCCGATTTTAGGGTAACACTACAATGTATTTTTTCAATTTTTTTTCTATACTTTTTTTTACCATATTAGGTAGCCATACCAATAACTGCAGCCACTTTTTTCTTGGTGTGAGAGCTGAATGAAGCAGCCGCAGAATGTAATAAATTGTTGATGTGATCAAATATTTGCCCAATTGTAGGCATAAATGGCTCAATAATATCTTTATCAGTCCAATTGTCAGGACTTGTTGCGGTTCCTAAGGATAGGCTCTGATATTCGGATTATCTATTGCCCGATTGTTGATAGCCTGGATGATTGCGTTACGGTATTCGACCATAGGCACTGGAGATGCGACGACTGGGCAGGCTCAGGTGAACCCGTTGCAGTCCATGAACCGCCGCCGGAGTTTGATGATGAAAAGATGTGCAATGAAGGTAAAGAGGATATGTCGTCTCCAGGCTGGCCAAATTCTGACCTTATAGTGGTCCATTCAAATATGTTTACTGTGAAACATACACTCCCCATCCCACGGCCTAATTAGTAGGTTAGCCTGTTTTATGGACAAAACTTCCCTGGCCGAGTCTGGAGCGCCCGATTAAATTGTCATATATATTGCTTATCAGCCGCGATTCAGATCAAATTGGAGTTAATTAATTTTAATTAACATTCAAGATTTCAGTTATCCAAGGCCAACAAGTTAAGCTTTTCATTTTTTGTTTTTGAAATTCATGCGTTGCAGTCCTTCTTCAGTTTCATCAATAGCTTCACCTGGCGTTTCAAAGTACTTGTTATTAACTCGGCGGATAATTATGATAGATCAAATACTCCTTATTATTTACAGATGACCACGGTATAATAATTTTCTTGCCATACTACAAATAGACTATTTAAATTGCATAAAACTTAGAGTGTGATAAAAAATGAAGAAACAAAGGATAAACTATTTTATCATAATTATCCGCCGGGGTAATAGCAATATAGTATTTGTTAGCAATATAATCTCGACTCAAGATGTTCCAAACGCTTTCGACTGGGTAAAGTTCTGGAGAATATGGAGGTAATCAATACAACAATGGAGATATTTTTAGGTATTACTCCGGCGGATAATTTTGACCGTAAATAAAATTAAATACGCGAAAGTCAAGGTGAACCCGAAGAAAATAGACTCTCATAATTATCCGCCGGGGTAATATAACCAAATTTGTTGATTTATATGGGTAGAAGCGCCATCAACGACCATAATAATGAAATGATTTCATGAGCTTTGCCAATCTGTTTTAAGAACAAAGACGCTGGCAGTCTTCATATTTTCAGCAACCCACATATAATCCAGATGCCCGGTTTTATGGCAAACCACCCCAAATACATACCTATATTCTCGAACTATTACCTCGGCGGATTATTATGATAATCTATTTCTTTATTGATTTTACCTTATGGTGACTTGTTTGTATCAAAATTATCCGCCGGGGTAATAATGCTGATTTTACCATAGGTCTACAGCCCATTCGGAGCCCAACAAGCTCTTGGATCTGACATACGGTCAATCTTGCTTCGTCCTGAAACATTAAGCAGATTGGAAATTTATTGGGTATTTCTGTCTGCCTGAGCTTGATCCATTTGAATTTTGAGTGTTTTTTTTTGAACTCCTCCTTTGTCACAGAATCAGAATGCGGATGTCTTGTGTCAGGTTTGATTTTCCTCCAGCCATGCCGCGCCAACATGCGACAAAATGTTGATTTATGAACTATTATCCCAACAAACGAGTTGAATTCATCGCAAAGATCTGGCATGGTCACTATAAGGCCATTCTCAGCCTTTTTAAGGTGCTTATTAAGGAAAGACTGTTCTTCATCAAAGTTAATAAAGAATTTCGAGACCCTCCCCATTGTCTCTCATTGCTGATGTCGGGATCTCGTAATTTTGCTGACTCACCAAAGATCGTTCTTTCGGTGACTTTAAAAATTTCTGCCAAACTGAAGCGGTTTTTCGATAGTAATCCGCCCGAAAGACTTCGCCTATAAGAGCGTAAGCCATTGAAATCACGTATATAATTATTACACAGCCCAAGTTCGGTGTCAGTAAATTTAAATTCTTTAGCTATGAAGTTTGCCTCCATAGCCGCAATTATAGATCACTGAAATCTTGAAAACACCTTAGAATAAGACATAATCCACAAAGCCGGATATACGATACAATAGGCAGGTCTTCTGGCTTTCGTTCGGATCAGCTCTCAGAAGTAGCCCTCCAACCAACGGCGATTATACCCGGAGTTCCCGACTAAAGCGGTGTGTGCCGCTCTCGCTTTTAACGAGATTCACTGTTAGTCCTGTAGGCGCCTGCTGACAGGAAGGAATATTTCAGAAAAAAATGTCTGTCAATTTGATGACATAAAATTTTTGTTTTTTTGTTCAATAAAAAGACGAAATTAAGAAATAAAAGTATATTTAAATGCTTAATAAATATAAAATTTAGTATTATAATATTTTTATCTGTAAACAAGAGCTGAGAAATAAACCATTTCCAGGCAAGCTTTTCTGTAAATTTTTATTGACACACCTTTTAATTTACACTATAGTCTTTAAATTCAGGTGCCTCGTCATGAGGAGAATAGGGAATCCTGTGAGAATCAGGAGCGGGCCCATCGCTGTAATTCCTGGAAGATAATTCCAAATTTTCCGTTTTAGGGTCACTGTCATCAAAGATGGGAAGGCCTCGGGAAGAGGGAAAAGCCAGAAGACCTGCCTGGATTGATGTATATTTGGACCTAAGGGGAATATGAGTCCAAAGTACAGATATTAATATTATGTTGTTGTTCGGGATTATGGGCTCCCGGATCACGTTTTTGTGGTCTGGGAGCTTTTTTATTTCCAAAGACCAATCACTAATTGGAGGCGACTGGTTTCATAAGAGTTTTACCAATGGTCTGAGAAATGGTTTTTTAGACTATATCTTTTTTGTATCCGGGCAAGATTCAAATTTCTGGTTAGGTGTCGGTACATTTCCGCAATAACTAGTTTGTAGTTATCCGGCATCTTTAGTTGAGGTCTGGGCTCAAAGGCTATTATTTTTTTTAGACGGTTACTGCATTTTAATCCATTAGTGTTTGCACAGATGCCGGACGGAATACTTCGTAATATTTCCACCACGGCACGAAACTCAGAGAGAATTTTTGCAGTTTCAAAATGGCAACTATTTATGATTTTGGTTATGCTAAAGGGTATTAGATTAAGTTCTGCAATAATCATAGGTTATAGCATTCTCAGAGTTTCTTGCCAATAATAATAAGAGACAGAAAAGTGTCGATAAAAACACGTAAATATACACCGAATTTATTATTTTTTTCAGCAATTACTTTGCCTAGAGCTGGCATAATTTTTGCTCTCTCTCTCTCTCTCTCTCTCTCTCTCTCTCTCTCTCTCTTAAATATATTCTTAAGAGCATTAAATTTTTTACAAATTTATTGTTTAAATATCGTATTTAATTGCATAATAGCATTTATTTTATGGCTTTTTGTAGTCAAATTTATTGCTTTAAATGGAGAATTTTTATTGATATTATCATATAAAGTTACTATTTTAGTAAGTTTATGAAAAATATTCTATTTATATAGTTATATTAATATTTAATAATAGCAATATTAATGACAAAAATAATCATATAAATGAATTAAAATAAAATAAATTGATGCAAAAATAAATTATTTTCAAAAAATCAAATAATGCTACTGTTATTAGTCAACGGCCTGGTATCATTGGAGGTAGAAATTATGAACTGGGATATTTTTATTTCATATTGTCCTTTATTTGGAGATAATTATGAATTTCAATTTTTTTCATTTGGCCATTGTCAAGGTGACGATATTGGGTTTGTTAGCGGTGCTTTTTACTAGTGCTTCTGTGGTGGTAGCCCAGGAAAACGAGGTCGCCGGAGAAAGCCCAAGCGAAACAGGTTATGTGTCTGCTCTTGATACTATTGTGGTTTCAAGCAGTAGAATTGAGGAAGAAGTTAGAGAAGTCACCTCTAATATCACTGTTTTGACGGAGGAAGAGATAAATAGATCCACGGCAATTAATTTGGGCCGTTTGCTTGAGCAGCAAGGATTTCAGATAGAAGGATATCCAGGGGGTGGATTAAGGCTGAATATTCGAGGTATTGGCCAAGGAACTGGAAGCACTGAACTTACTTCCAGAGTTTTAATACTTTTAAATGGGCGACGCATTATAACTAATTCCATGGATTTTACTGGGTTAGCTAACATTGAGCGGATTGAAATCATCAAAGGTCCAGCGGCTTTACAATATGGTCCCTCTGCCATGGGCGGCGTCATAAACGTCATAACTAAACACGGGGATGACAAATTTAAAGGTTACGCCGAGGTTGGATTTGGCAGTTACAACCTCAATACAGAAAAAGCAGGGTTTAGCGGAAAAATAAAAGACTTTGATTTTTCTCTTGGATTTATGCATACAGATCAAAATGATTACAAGACAAGTTATGGCTGGGTTTGGGAACACACACAACCTGGTGATACTTATAATACCAATATAAACATGGGCTATACTTTTGCGGACAAGCACCCTATAGGCATTGACTATTATTACCTACTGATTAACGAAGCTGAATGCCCAGCTGACGAAATTCCATATTATCATCCCAGACCAACATATAATGATAATTTTAGTAAACATGACAACCAAGTCAGCAATATAGCTTTTACATATGATGGCAAGACTGATGGCAACAAGTTTTTATGGTCCGCCAGCTATGGAACTGGAAAAAATAGAGACAATGCAAATTGGGGAAATACTTTCTTTGAAGTTGACACAGTATCAGGTCAGGTTAGTTATTACCCCGGCGGATAATTTTGATACAAACAAGTCACCATAAGGTAAAATCAATAAAGAAGTAGATTATCATAATAATCCGCCGAGGTAATATAATGGTGAATACTTGACAAGCATTGCAGGCGTTGATTATGTAAAGTATCATCATCATGGCACTTATGCTTCAGATTCGTATACTTCAGACATAGGACTTTTCCTCATGTCCAAGTTGCGATTTTTAGATGAAAGTTTGATTTTTTCGTTTGGTGGAAGGTATGATAAATATAAATTAGAACTCATCACCGATGGCTATAATGAGACAACAAGTAATTTTGTTCCTTCTGTCGGAGTGGCTTTTTTGCCTTTTGAATGGTTGAAATTAAGGGCAAATTACGCAGAAGGATTTGCGATGCCCACGCCTACCCAAATGGCCGGGAATCAGACGAATTTGCCAAATAATTCTCTTAAGCCTGAAGAAAGTAAGACGTTTGAAATTGGAGCTGATATTTATTATGATTTTATAACAGCGAGCTTTACCTATTTTCACACAGATTGGAAAAATAAAATAGTCTCTAATGCTGTTCCTGGTACATTTAATCCAAATAACAATAATCCATGGTTCAGAAATGAAAACATAGAAGGCGCAACTATTGCCGGCTTTGAGTTTTCCTTGAATGCGGACTTGGGTCAGGCGTTTAATCAGGACTACATTCTTCAGCCTTATGTTAATGTAACATATCTCCCGACAAGAAAAAATAAAGACTATTCTGGCAGCACTTCGTCAGTTCAAGCTTACGGTTTTGATACATTATACCGAATTGCTAAAATAACAGTGGCTTTCGGCATAACTTTTACCAAGCCGTCATGGAACTTCACTTCCACCTTAAGTGCCAGATATATGGGAGGTACTATATCAAGAAATTATGGTACGGGTGAAGAAGTTCCTATCACGTATATAAAATATAACAACGGCACAATAGTTGACTTATCAGCTGAAAAACGCTTATTGGACTGGGGTGAAAAAGGACATCTTAATATAAAAGGGGCGATTAACAATCTATTTGACAAATATGATCAGCCGTATATAAACTACCCGCGTCCAGGGCGCAATTTTTACCTAGGTGTCGCCTATGAATTTTAATTGTAACCATTCAGGTGTTATTTCGCTCGGAAACTGGAAACCAGTTAAGGCCTCATATGATAGACAGCTGTAAAACTCAATCCCCCAGACAGTGAGATACTGAAATCTATGGGCTCTGCAAGCCCAACTGTGATAGCTGCCACCTCGTCTGCTATTGGACTGGGTATGGAGGTAAAGTTGACAAGCCACGATCTTTTAAGTGATGAGTTCTTAACTTAAGGGATGGTACCCTAGCTCCAATATCATGAGATGGGCATTGGAACCCTTCTCATGGTGGGGCTAAATAGGCGGCGGTATCATAAAAAAGAAAGGTCAATGTAAAGGATGCTTGCGAGTACCCGATTACAGCGTTGGGTTAGTTCACGTTTTAAACGAGACTCCATTTTGGTCCTGTCGACACCTATTGGTAGAAGGAAATGTATCTGAAAAATATAGGTCAATTTGGGGACTTAAAGTTTGACTGTTTTTTTGTCAATTAAAGAAATAAATTAGTAATTAATAATATATTTCAACATTTAATAGGTGTATAATTTTATAATATGGAAATTTTATCTGTAAACAAGTTCTGAGAAATAAACCATATCCAGGCCAATTCTTCTGTAGACTTTTATTGACACACCTTTTAATTTACACTATAGTTTTTAAGTTCAGGTGCCTCGTCAAGAGGAGAATAGGGAATCCTGTGAGAATCAGGAGCGGGCCCATCGCTGTAATTCCTGGAAGATAATTTCAAATTTTCCGTTGTGTGGTCACTGTCATTAAAGATGGGAAGGCCTCGGGAAAAGGGAAAAGCCAGAAGACCTGCCTGGATTGATGTATATTGGACCTAAGGGGAATACGAGTCCAAAGTACAGATATTAATATTATTATGTTGTTCGGGAATATGGGCTCCTGAATCACTTTTTGTGGTTCGGGAGTTTTTTATTTCCAAAGGCCTGTCAATTTGGAGGCAGTGGGTTTTAGCGGTGTTTTCCCTGTGGTCGGGAAAAGGGTTTTTCGGACTACCCCTTGGTATCAGGGCAAAGATTCAAACTTCTGGGAAGGTGCATTTTTCCAAGAATATATTTTTTAGGTTTGCGCTCACTAACATAGGGTGCGGTCCGGGTCTAAGGTCATTGCCTTTATTTTCTGGGGTTCTGGTTTAATCAATTGTCGCTTGAATAGACGCCGGAATTCTTTGGAAAAATGAGAAAGGACAGAAGAATGAAAATAAATAAGTGTAAATATTCTCCAAGTTTATTATTTTTTATGGCAGAGATTTTGCCTATAGCTGGCATGATTTTTGCTCTCTCTCTTAAATATAATATTAGAAAAATTATATTTTGTACAAATACGATATTTAATTATCATATTTTATTATATAAATAATACTTGTTTTACGTCTTTTTTCAGTCAAATTAGTTGCTCTGAAAGGCCGTTTTTTTATGAGACCGCAAAAAAGACTTGCTTGATGACATTTAAAGTAAAAATAAATATATAAAATTATTAATATAGTATTTATTAAATAATATTTATAAGTATTGCATAATTTAATTTTATTAAAAAGTCTTTTATGGTAGTTATTAGTAATTAATTATAATATTTTTTAAGACATATAGTCGTTTAGAGGTAATTTGGAGATAGTTGTGTGTTTCGATTTTTTTATATTTGACCCTTGTCAAGGTGACGGTATTGGATTTGATAACGGTGTTGTTCTTTGTTGCCTTCTTATGGTTGCCTAGGTGGTCCAGCCCAGGAAAATGAGGTAGCCAAGGAAAGTGTGAGCGACACAGATTATATGTCTCTACTCTTGATACTGTTGTGGTTTCAAGCAGTAGATAAGCAAAGAAATTAAATTTTGGGCTCGGAAATTCTGCTGACCCAGATTTTTCGGATTCTATTAAGAACCAGAGAAACAGTTTAACTCTTCTGAGTTCTAGGAGGTAGTACTGGTGTTTTGCTTTAAACAAGGAGAACGTAATGAACAATTATTTCACGATTATATTGGGCTTAGTCGTGGTGCTGGTACTGTCAATCGCTCCGGGTGTCTATGCCCAGAGCGGAAGCGTTGCCTCTACTCAGGGTGCTTCATCTAATTTGGACCCCATTGTGGTAATCGGTACTCTGGATGAACAAAGCCTTTCTGAGTCAACTAAAAGTGTCAGTGTTGTAACCAGTGACGACATCAATGCGCAGGCAAACAGTTTTTTGCCAAAATATCTCAGTCAACTTCCTGGTGTTTTCTACTCCAGCAACGGTGGTCTTGGACAGTGGACGGCTGTAAATGTCCGCGGTGCCGGAGCAAAATATACGGCTTTTGAGTTTAACGGTATCCCACTTCAGGATGTAGCGGATACTCAAGGTGCTTTTACCGGTTTTCTTGAAGACCTTCAAGGAACGGGCAATGTCAATCAGGTTGAGTTACTGAGAGGTTCCAGTAGCGCTCTGCACGGTTCGAGAGCTATTGGCGGCGTTATCAGCATCCAGACTGACAGATGGATAAATGGAATTAAGGCTGAGTTAAGAAATGAATTCGGTCCTTATAACACTTATTTAGGCAGCGCCAGGATAGCTTATGGACAGCCGGATTTGTTTTATATTGATGTTAGCCCTGTCTATACCGATACAGACGGACCTAAATACGGGTACCCACAGGGCTTAGGCTATAAAAATAAAGGGGCCAGTTTTACAGCTGGTTTTAAACCTTTTGAAGGTGCGAGCTTAGAACTGGTAAGCATGTTTTATGATTCTAAAATGTTGTCAAGTGATACACCCGCAGCAAAAATAGGGCTTTCCAACCAAATTTCAGATATGTCAGGAATAATTCCTCAGCATGTTGATAATCCAAACGATCGCCGAGAATCTGAGGTCAGCCAAATTGGCCTTAACTGGCATCATAAGGTTTCGAATTTATGGGATTACTCTCTGGTATTTTCCTACGGAGAAACAGAACGGCATTATTTCACTGAAGTGATTGGTGGGATGGACAAGGGTTTTTACGATGGGCAGACAAAATATTTTAAGATGCAGCATAACTTTCATCCTTCTGACTGGTTAACGATAAACACCGGCATTGAACACCAAAATTTGAAATATATCGGACTGCAAACTCCTTACTCAGATATTGGCATTTTTTCCGAACTAAGAGAAGATTATGACTATAAGTCCTGGGAATACTATGTTCAGTTTCAGGGTTTTTTTCTGGATCGAAAACTTGTTACCAATGTTGGTGGACGTTACAGCAAATTTGATATCTTTTCTGGAGAATTTTTGTACGATATATCAGCTGCTTATACTTTTGATACCAAAACAAAGATTCATGCCCAGGTTGGTGCAGGTTACCGGGCTCCCTCACTGTTTGAACTGCACGGAGGTGGATTTTACAGAGGTGCCTACACTCATTACGGTGACGAAAATCTTTCCCCAGAAAAAAGCTCTAGCTTTGAAGTTGGAATTGAGCAACAACTCTTAAATGACAGAATGAAACTTGGAGTCACTTATTTCCAGACAGATGTAGATGATATTATTTACTTTGAAACTGTCACCAGTTACGGTTACGCTCAGGGCAGTAAAGGCAAGGTAAAGGGATTGGAGGCATCTGTCAATTACTGGCTTTTAGATCAGGTCAGGTTGACTGCGGCTTATACCTATGTTGATTCAAAGTTTAAGGCTGATCCAAGAGCTAGAAATTGGACCAGAACCCTAAATTTGCCGCACAATATTTTTAACTTCAATGTTCTGGCTTATCCAACCGATAAAATGTCCGTTTCGGCCAATCTGGCTGTTCGTGGCAAAACTCCAGTTTCTGTTTCCGATGTTAACTGGAGATCATATAATTACGAGGAAGGGTCTTCGGTTGTTCTAGATGTGGCGGCTTCCTACCAGGTTTTTGATTTCGTTAAACTGTTCCTTAGGGTTGATAACGTGACCGATACAAAATACACCGTTGGAGCTTATTATCAGCCAGGTGTCTCTGTTTATGGCGGTGTGACTTTTAGTTACAGGTAAAAGGCATATGTAAACGTAGCGTTTTTTTCAATCCGATGATTGTCGGGTTGGCTGACAATCTTAAATCCACTTCTGACTGATTTGACATTAAGGCCGATGGCGGTACTCATTGGGTACTGCTCCGGCCTTTTTGATGCTCAGGTCAATACGAGGCAAAGACCGCTTTTGGTTAGAATAATTGTTTTGGCCAGAGCTGGTTTAGGTAGAGGTCACGAATGACTGTTTTTTAAGTGTCTTCTCCGTGGAAAGGGAGGAGTTTTTGGCGGAAAAGGCTGAAATATTTTATGAAATTTTAGAGTAAATTACCATAATTAAGTATACAAATAATTATTTTACCAGTGTAACTATAAATTAAATAACTTTTATGTTTAATTTAGCCTCTGACGGTAAGGATAATAGTCCCCTCGCCTGATGCGGTGAGTTTTCATAACCAGAGTCTCGTTGGTCCCGGTGTGAAAAATAAGCCTCCGGCCTTTGAAACCGCCCACGTCTTCCGAGACTACGTTGATTCCGTGTTTTTTCAGAAGTTTCCTGGCAATTTTAATATTTCTGATCCCGGTCTTGCCGTCAAAGCCCGGAATGTCTCCGCCCCCGAAAATTTGAGCTTCCAAATCCTGAATCCGGCTGCCCATACGGCAGAGTTTCTCGATCAGAGCCTGTATGGCCACATCCCCGTATTCATTGGAACTGGAGCCGAAAAAGCCGCTTTTGGGGTAGAGAAAATGGTTCATCCCGCCGATTTTCAGGCGGCGGTCATGAAGGCAAACCGCCACGCACGTTCCCAGGACAGTGGAGATCATGGCCTGTTCACCGCAGGTGAAGAGGTTGCCAGGTGTCAGGTGGTAGCGGTATATTTCAACAGCATTGGAGGTATTCGTCATGGTCTCTCCAGATATTTTGAGTGCCTGAGACCATATAACACATTCTGTTGTGTAATACAAGATCAATTCAGGTTTTCTGGATCTTTTTCCAATAATTAGCTCTCTAAAGGTCGTGTTACTTTCAAATAAATTTGATAGGCGATTATTATCCGGAAATAACTTTGGACTTATCTAATAGACAATTACTGAAAAGTTTTCCGTGTATTTATCCATCTCTGTAAGTTCTAATATCCAGCCTTTATCTGGGAAGTAAGGATAATCTATGATAACTGACCAAAAATAAAAATTAATGATTAAAATTTTGACTGAGGCTTAGGCTCTTTTTTGGTCAGAGAAAAAGACCGTGATTTCAGCAGGTTACTGGCATGACTGGAGTTAAGCGGACAGAGCTTGTTCCAGTCCTTAAACTACATTATAGCAGATTGAGAAGTCCAAAGAAGCTAAAATCAATTCTTCTGGCACTAATTTTTACCGGCCCTGGAAACCAGGAAAAGATATGACTGAAGCCAGGCTGGCCGATTTAATTACCATAAAAGAATGTTTTTTATGTAATTAATGGCGTATAATTCAATAATTATATTTTAATATAATTTTTATAGTCAGATTATGATTTTAGCGTATATTTTTAGCCTGGGTAAATAATCCTGAGAGGGCTATTTTTTACTGTTAGTTTGACCTGCCGACGATTTTTGGCTATGGTTTTGTATCCCTGCGATTATTTCAGCTGACCTGTCAAATTGGTTTAGGTGTCTTTACAATATGATCAGCTGATCCTATAATATACTCAATATAGTTAAGGCTCCTCAGTGAAGACCTTTGACGGACTCTGGCCTGAGGCTTAATTATATTTATCCGACAGCCGACTCTTAAGGCGCTCGGGGTTTTGGTCGGTTGGCATCGGGAGGATCGTTTATGGGTGAAGTAAAATTGCGGGAAGGCATCTACCTGGAGACCAAAAAGAGTATGATTGGTACCGGTAGTACGGCCAAAGTGGCCGAGTACCGCAACTTCTGGGTCACCTTGAGAATTAAGGAAGCCAAGGTGGAGATGATTCTTTTAGACGACGCCTTCAGTCTGACCGGAATCCGGGAGAGTTTTGACCATGAGGTCGTCTCAGGCTCCAACTGGCTTTTTGTGGAGCAGGGCGAAAAAAAGTATCAGCAGTTAAAACCCAAATTGGATAAGATTTTAAATCCTCCGCCCAAAGGCCAGCCAGCCTCTGCCGCTGGCGGTAAAGCCGATGCGGCGGCGGTATTTAATCAGAAGAAGCCCCTGTCGGCGCCCAAACAGCCTAAGGACAGTGAAAAGAAAGGTGGCTGGTGGTCGAAATAAACGCTGAAAAGTCTCCTGAGCGCCAGCACACTCACGATTTTGTCGAACAGTGGACCGGACCTTTGGCTGAGGGTTTTGATCGGGAAACCGATCTGGCTACCCTTCAGGTCTATCTTCAGAAATTCTCCGATGATCTTTTGATGGAAAAGCTTCTGCCTCGTTTAAGTGATGATGAAATCAGCCAGCTTTTCAGGATCGTAGGCCAGACCCTGAGCCGCCATTTAAGCCGCCAGGAGTATCACGGCCTGTTTTTGAAAGAATCGCCGTCCCAGTCCAGGGAAAAATAAAAATTCTGTTCAAGGGTACTCCCTGATGCTCAAAAAATTACTGGTGATTACGGCCCTTTGGGCCTTTTTTTGTGGAACCGGCTTAGGAACTTTTAAGAACGCCGCCGCTCAGACCCCGGCTCAGAAAGGATTAAAGGTCTTGCCTCAGCCGCTGGACAGGGGCAATGCCGCAATGGTAGAACTGATTCAGGGCAATGTTGACTGTCAGGGCAGTTTTGATAAAAGACCAATATTTTTCTTCCAGGAAAAAGTTGGGTCCAAAAAGCCGGAAGATAAAATAATCGGTCTCTTTGGGGCTGATGTAATGATTAAACCCGGCGCTTATCCGCTGACGGTCTCCTGCCCGGGGCAAAGGGATCTGATCACCCAGGTGACGGTCCGGGAGAAATCCTACGGGGTCAGGACCATTAAAGTGCCCCAGCGCCAGGTAGATCTGTCCAAAGAAGATCAGGAAAGGGCGGCCAGGGAAAAAGTCCTGACCGATATGGCTCTGGCTACCAGAAGTCCGGAAAGACTCTGGTCCGGCTCTTTTATCGATCCCGTGGATGGTCAGGTCAACAGTTCCTTCGGGCGGCAGACCAAGATAAACGGGGTCTTAAACCCCCGGCCGCACGCCGGAGCCGATTATCTGGTTCCCGAAGGCACTCAGGTCAGAGCTCCGGCCAGGGGGCTGGTCATTTTAACCGGGGATCACTTTTTTTCGGGCAAGGCGGTTTATATAGATCACGGCCAGGGTCTTATCTCCATGTATTTTCATTTATCGGAAATCCTGGTTAATGACGGCCAGACAGTGGAAAGAGGGGACATCATAGCTAAAGTCGGCAGGACCGGCCGGGTGACCGGAGCCCATCTCCATTACGGAGTTTACTTGAACGGGGCGAGGATTGATCCTATTCCCTTTAAAAAACTGACCGGTTTATTGTAAATGCCGATAATAATTACGGCTGGGTTTCGATGAGGTTCTGACGCTCAAAGCAGGCCCAGGCGTGATCCCGGCTGCCGGTTCGGAGGGGAGGCTGGTTTTCATGGCATACGCCAAGAACTTCCGGACAGCGGGGTGCAAAAGGACAGCCGGAGGGCGGATTCAAGGGATCAGGCGGTTCGCCCTCTAAAATATAATCTTCCCGGCCTAAAGCTGAGGCCCAGAGGGCTTTGACATAAGGATGATGGTTTATACTGCCCAACAGTTCTCTGGGGATTATCTCCATTATTAAGCCTCCGTACATAACAGCCACCCGCCCGGCTAAATCGGCCACCAAAGGCAGATCATGGCTGATAAAAACCATGGTCAGGCCTCTTTTTTCTTTTAAATCCAAAAGTAAATTTATGATCTGAGCCTGAATAGAGACATCCAAAGCCGAGGTCGGCTCATCGGCCACCAGAATTTCCGGATCTAAACACAAAGACCTGGCTAAACTTAATCTTTGTCTCTGGCCGCCGGAGAACTGGTGGGGATAGCGTTTGGCCACTGACGGATCTAGTCCGACTTCCGAAAGCAGTTTAAAGACTTTTTCCCTTCTTTGAGCCTTATTGCCTATTTTATGAATAATGAGGCCTTCAGCTAGAGTGTCTTGGGCCGAAAAACGGGGGTTTAAGGCCGAAGAAGGGTCTTGGAACATGAACTGGACTTTTTGATGAAAGAGGATCTTTTCCTGATGGCTGAAAGAGGCCAGATCCCGGCCGTTAAAGATGACACCTCCCCGGTCGGGAGTGTAAAGACCGGCCAGCAAGCGGCCTAAGGTGGATTTGCCCGAACCGCTTTCACCGACCAAACCTAAGATTTCCCCCGGTCTTACTTCCAGATCCAGACCCCGAACCGCCTTCACCCCGTCCCGTGGAGATCTTTTCTTAAACAGGGAGAACAGCTCCTGGCTCAGACTTTGGGACGGCCAGAACGTTTTATGAATATGGGCGGCTTTCAGCATGGGAAAAGACAGCGGACCCGCTGAGTCGGAGAAAGCTCAGTTAAGGGGATATCTTCTTTAAAGCAGACATCTTCAGCCGCAGAACAGCGGGGAGCAAAGGCGCAGCCGATAATTTTATCCCCTGGTCCCGGAGCGCTGCCGGGAATGGGCTGAAGACGGCGGGCAGCTTTCTGGTTTTGTTCCGGCTCAGGCGGCAAAGCCTGCCAAAGTCCCCTGGAATAGGGGTGTTTAAGCTGGTCAAAGCCGGGCGTCTCTTCCACCACCAGTCCGTGGTACATGACCAGAATCCTTTTGGCCAGACCGATTAAAAGCCTGAGATTGTGGGTAATAAATAAGACGGAAGCCTGACTCTGGGCGGCTAAGTCCCTGATTAAACTAATAATTTGGGTGGCAATTGTCGGATCTAAAGCTGTGGTCGGCTCATCGGCTATGACCAGTTCCGGGGACAGGGCCAGAGCCATGGCAGTGACTACTCTTTGGCGCATACCTCCGGAAAAGCGGTGGGGGTAACTTTTAAAAGCCGACTCCGGGTTGGGCAGGCCAACTTCGGCTAAAAGCTTTAAGGATCTTTTTTTGGCCTCACGCCGGTTTAAGCCCAGACGGTAGCGGAAGATCTCCGAGACCTGCTCTCCGACGGTAAAGACCGGATTTAAAGCGGTCAGAGGTTCCTGGAAGATCATGCCCATGTGGCGTCCGCACAGTTCCCGCCTTTTTGGTTCTGCCATCCTGGTGAGATCCTGGTTTTTGAAAGTGACCGTGCCTCGCTCCAGAACGGCTCCGTGGGGCAGAAGTCCTAAAATACTGTAAGCGGTTATGGATTTGCCCGAGCCGCTTTCCCCGACCAGACCGACCACCTCACCGGGGTCTAAAGTAAAATCCAGACCCCGGACGGCCGGAAAAGCTCCCCGGCCGAAACTGACGGCTAAATCTTTAACTTCCAGAATGGGGCTTATATTTTGGGTCATATTTTTAAAAAGACGAGTTTATTTGAATCCATCATAGCCGAAAATTCGGATTTTTCCAAAATTGATGGGGCCAAAGCTAAGAACCGGAACTTGGGCGGGTTCCGGTTCTTTTAGGAGATTTATTATCTGAACAAGGAGAAACTGATAATTTTTTATTTGCTGGCTGGATTGGGCGTTCCGAGCTGGCTGACTTATTTAATAAGCAAAACAGATGCCAAGTGCTCATTTAAAATAATTTCTTGATAATAGGTGATTAGGGCTAAGGTCATGTTCAAAAAATTGGATTTTGTTCAAATATTGGGCCCAAAATTTTGAACAAACTGTTCAAAATTTTGTACGATGTCCGGATTTTTGAACAGGGTCCCATATTTTTGGGCCATCTTTTTTAGTCATTGAACAGATCTATTGTCTGTCCAGAGCAATTTTTCGGCCAAGGTCGGAATTGAGCCAAAAAATTTTGAGGAACAAAACGTTTTTTAAGCTTCAAAACGGGAAATAAAAAAAATTAATCGACAGTAAATAGTTAAATAAAATAATTAATATTAAATAAAGCATATTATAGGTATTTTATGCATAGTTTAAATAGGCATTTAATGCTTGATCTGAGGAAGATAGTCTATTAAATTATTGACCTGACTATTATGACTCAAAAACATTTTGGAATTTGGTGTTAAAATATGCCCAAAAAACAATTGTTTGGGCCAGCTTAAGGTCTGTCGACAGTCAAGAAAATTTGTTCTATAATACTGTAGGGTAAAAAAATAAGGTTGGCTATTAATCTAAAGGTCCGGTTTCACGAGACAATTTACAGCGCCTGACTAGAAATAATGATCCTATGGAATACGTGGTTGAGACATATGAACTGACCAAGCGGTACGGTCGGGAGACAGTGGTGGATCGTCTCAGCTTACAGGTCCGTTCAGGTGAGATTTTCGGGTTTTTAGGCCCTAACGGAGCTGGAAAGACCACAACGCTATTAATGTTATTAGGGCTGTCAGAACCTTCTGGAGGCCGGGCAGAGGTTTTAGGCTTAGACCCGGTCACCAAACCATTGAAAATCAAATCCCAGGTGGGCTATTTGCCGGAAAATATTGGATTTTATGGTGATATGACAGCTCTGGAAAATTTGACTTATGTGGCCGATTTAAACCGCCTGTATGAGATCGAGGACCTGAAAGCCGAGACTTTGCGGTTGGTTGGGCTTTATGAAGTAAAAGACCGTCAGGTAGCTACATTTTCCCGAGGTATGCGCCAAAGGCTGGGTTTGGCTGAAGTTTTAATTAAAAAACCCCGGCTTATATTTTTGGACGAACCGACTTTAGGGCTTGATCCCGACGGCATTGCCACAATGCTGGAACTGATAGAAAGACTGCCCAGAGAGATGGGTCTGACCGTCATCCTTTCATCCCACCTCCTGCATTTGGTGGCCAGAGTGGCCAATCGGGTTGCCATTTTAAAAAAAGGGCAGCTTCTGGCTATGGGCACGGTCGATGAACTGGCCGAAGAAGCTAATTTAAACAGGGATCTTGAGGAGATTTACCGGTTTTATTTTAAAAAGGACATTCGGGAGTAGGCGGCATCAGCCGCCCCCAGCTGAGGCAGGGGCTCGTAAGAGTCATGGATTTAACAGTGAAGCGGTAATCAGTCCGCTACGTTTTCCGTAGGTTAAGATCAACGGCGTGGCGCTTCAAAAGCTCGGCCCTATTGAAGTTTGGGCTGCAGACCGGCCAAGGGCAGGATTTAGACGGGTCGATACCTAATGCCGATGTAAAACATTCTCAAAGGGAGCGGCCCGAAATGGTCCGTTACTTGGTACGCGAAGGTATTTATTTAATGATTGAACATGTTTTTTGTTTTGGATAAGAGAAAAAACCTTCTCATGACTTGCTCTGAGAAACGAGCCAGACTTATTTTGGACCGAAAGAGGGTCAGGGTATACAAAATGTACCCTTCTACCATCCATCTGGTAAACCGTTTTGTTGAATATTCGGTTCTTCAGTATCTGACTTTGAAATCAGTTTCGGGCAGTAAGACTGCAGGAGATACTCCGGTCCGTCCGCTGGACGACAGTCCCGAGCCTGCTGTCAAAGCTGTCTTTCTTTTCAAGATCCGGCACCGAGGTAAGGCTATATCAAAAAGCCGTGAGCAACAGTCCAATAATAGACGCCGCCTGTGGTTGGTCAGTCTCAGAGACAGGACCGCCAGATTTTTAAGCTGTCGGAGTTCGGAAGGCTGGTTTCCGGCGTCACTACGGCGTAGGGTAGAGAGTACTGGCAACTTCACGGCCAAAATCCGTAATTTGGCCCCGGTCGGAGTTCTGGCGGCCAAGACTGTCGGGTTTGATACGCAGAAAATAGAAAACCCTGAGATTTCTGGTGTCGAATATCAGCTGGGAACTCTCCATGGCAGCGAGATCCGGAAGAATTTGCTGGAAAAATGGGCTCGGAAGTGCGTTTGCTGTGGTCAGGAGAATGTACCGCTACAAGCGGAACACATTGTTCAAAAAGCCTCCGGCGGTTCTTGCTGCCTGGCCAATCTGGCCTTGGCCTGCCCGGATGGCAACAGGAAGAAGGCTGACCAGAAGCTCAAGATATATTTAAAACTGAAGCCGGAAGCGGCGGAGAAGATTTTTAAACAGGTCACAGCCTCTCTTAAGGATGTGGCAGCGGTCAATTCGACTCGCTGGGCTGTGTTCAATCTTCTGAAAGATACTGTTCTGCCTGTTTTTATTGGCAGTGTCGGGCAGATCAAGTTCAGCAGGCCAAGATTCGGTATCCAGAATGCTCATGCTCTTGATGTCGCCTGCGCTGGTCAGGTATCCGGCGTTTCCGGCTGGAAGAAGTCGACTTTGATTATCTTCTGCCAGGGGCGCGGTGCGTATAAGCGGTCCCTGGTCGAGGGCGACGGCTTTCCCAGAGGATGTCAGCCGAGGACCAAAAGCGTATTTGAGCTTCGAAACGGTGGCATGGTTCAGGCCGAAGTGCCGAAAGGCCAGCAGGCCGGGATTCATCCCGGACGGGTGGCCGTCCGGACTTCCGGTTCATTCAACGGGCTGGCCACCGTTTCCAATAAATATTGCCGCCTGATTCAGAGAGCGGACGGATACGGAAACTTCGTTTCTATTTTAAACTAAACTTCAGGAGGCGGCGTTTCCCCTCGGCCGTAAGGCAGAGGTTTCTGCGCCGAAGAGTCGGATGAAGGCTATTATCAGAAAAGAGCTGGCAGATCACTTCAGTTCCGCCCGTTTTCTGTTTATTGCCTCTTTGATTTTCATGATCAGTTTTCTTGGCGCTCATCTGGCCAGTCAGGGTATTCAGGAAGTCCTGGCCTCCGGTAGCAATGAGCTTTTGGCCGGCCGGACCTTTCTTTTAATCTTTACCTCGACTGGGGCTTTTTTCCCTCTGACCGTGTTTTTGGCTCTCTTCGGTCCTTTAGTGGGTCTGGTTTTAGGCTTTGATGCCATTAACCGGGAACGGGCCCAGGGGACTTTGTCTAAAATACTCTCCCAACCGATTTATCGCGATGAAGTTATTTTAGGCAAATATTTTGCCGGTTTAATCATTGTTGCCATCATGCTGGCAGCCCTTTTTATACTTTTAGGATCCTTGGGACTTATCGGAGCAGGGGTCGTGCCGACTCCGGAAGAAGTTTTGAGGCTTTTCATTTTTTGGCTGTTATGCTTAATCTACATAGGCTTCTGGCTGGGTTTGGCCATTGTTTTTTCCATAGTCTTCCGCTCTGTAGCCACTTCGGCTCTGGCCTCGGCGGCCGTATGGATACTCATTGCCTTTTTTCTGCCCGTTTTGGGTCAGGCTCTGGCTCAGGTCATTACGCCGATGACAGATCCCCAAAGACCGGCTTACGAAGAACTGGCCAGAAGGGATATGGTCAATCAGCTGGTCTCTAAAGTTTCCCCTACCGGACTTTTTAATCAATCGTCTTTGGTTTTACTGGATCCCACTCACCGTGGTTCCAGTCAGGCTTTCCAGACTGCTACCTCCAGCCGGATCAACCAGCTCCTTTTAAACCATTTCCAGGGAGGTCTTTCTTTAGGGCAGTCCATAGCTTTAATGATGCCGGAATTTTTGATTTTGACGGGCTTTATGGTGGCCACTTTTATTGTGGCTTATCTGACTTTCGTCCATCAGGAGGTCAGATCTATTTGACGAATCTAGACGATTTGATAAAAAAAATGCTCTCGGCCAGGGAAAAAAATCAAAAATTAAATCAGAAATTTACTATTAATCGGAGATAATTTTTTAAATTATTAGAAAAAACAGGCAGTTAAAATGTCCTGTTTAGTAGGCCTAATCATTAAGCAAATGAAGTAAGAGTCAAAAATTGACTTGACAATTTATCTGGGTTCCATTAATAATATTACACTCTAGCAATGAGTTTTATGACCGGCCCAGAGAGCTACTGTAAAGCACCCAAGTGCTTAGGTAGTTCCGGTTAGCCAGAGGTAATCCCCTGAAGGCTCTGGTCGGGACAACCAAAAAATAAGATTTGGGGCGCGAATTCCTTAAGACCGATTGTCCGGGTTTTAATTTATTGACAAAAAATTGGCCTAAACCGGACTTGATCCGGGACGATACTGAATAAGGGAAATCGACCTAGATCCCGTAGGTTAGTTTTACGCTAATCAAGCTGGAATTATACTAAAATTACTAATCCCACCCTGAATTAGCCTAGGAGACTTATACTCCTGGCGGTTCGGTTGAATATATATAAACAAGCCATTTATGGCCAGACATTAACATAGAAAGTCAGCATAGAGTATTTGGCTTTTTTGAGGATTTAATTAGGTGATAGCAGGTCCTGACCCAAACAGGGCTCCGGTAAATTAATGGTCTAGATGGTCGTTGAGGCCGCTGGGCAAAACTAAAAGTGGCCTTAAGTCCAGAAAGGCTGGCCCAATTTTCTCTGGAGGTGGATTTTGGCCTTCCAAATTAACACCGTGAAGTATTCCGGTAAAATTAACGTAACTCCGGTCGGAGCCCAGAAAATTAATTTGGGTGGTCAGACCGCTTTCCCGTTCTATGATTTTGAGGGTACCTTCCCCAATAAGCCCAAACTGGCCATTCAGATTTGGGATATGGATCCGGGCGAAGGCTTCAGCGTACCTCTGGCTAAGGCTTTTGAAGGCGTTCTGGGCGACCCGGGGGCCTGGGCCAAGAAAGCTGTGGAATACGGGGCAGATATTGTCTGCCTGACCCTCAAAAGCTCTGACCCTAACGACCAAAACACCGGTGCGGCGGAAGCCATAGCGGCCACGCAGAAAGTCCTGGATGCCGTTGATGTCCCGGTCATCGTCTTTGGCGTTGACAATAAGGACAAAGACGTCGAGACCCTGTCGGCCGTCTGCGAGAAGTTTGCCGGCAAGAACCTGATTGTAGGTCCGGTTACCGACAAAAACTACAAGCAGATCGGAGCTCAGGCTCTGGCTTATGGGCATGCGGTCATCGCCCGTTCTCCCATTGATGTTAATCTGGCAAAACAGCTGAACATCCTTCTGATGGATTTAGGCACCAAGCCTGAAAATATCTTGATAGATCCCAATACCGGCGGTTTGGGTTATGGTATGGAGTACTGCTATTCAGTGATGGAACGCCTCCAGGCAGCGGCTCTTCTTCAGGCTGACGACAAGCTTCAGCAACCGATTATCAATATGCTGGGCGAGGAGATCTGGAAAACGAAGGAAGCCAACCAACCGACAGCAGCTGTACCGACTTTAGGCGATCAGACCTGCCGGGGCGTCCTTATGGAAGTGACCGAAGCTGTGTCTTTAATGGCGGCCGGTACCAGCCTTCTGGTCCTGTCGCATCCAGCCTCTTTGAAGCTGGTTCGCGAGTACATTGACCTGTGGACCGACGGCGGTCCGGTTAAGGATGACGGTTTGCCAGAAGTACCGATTACCCCTATCAACTAATGGTACCTTAATATAGTCGGCGTTTGCTCCCAGGCGTAAGCCGGGAGTTCGGGCCGGTAAGGAGTATAGCCATGAGTGCTAAAAAAGCTGACGAGAAAAAACAGGCTGCGGCCCCCAAAGCCGAAGCGAAGCCGGCAGAAAAAGCCGACGAGGTTGTGTGCAACGCTATTATTGCCGAGCTTGACCGAGTCCATGTCCGGACACCACGATATTAAATTTTTCCAGGTCCCAGGGCGGCCGGCTACAGCCAGCCGTTTATTTGGCGACCGCTATTTTGGTCTAAGGTTTTTCCTTGGCCAAACATAAACCTGCGTATAGTAGTGCGCAGGGATTCCATGAAGGAGTCCGTAAATGTCTGAAGCTAGTGCTGTAAAACAGGCCGTCCCTGAAGACGTAACTGTTGACAAGGCGACCATCAAAATGCTCCATCTGGCGCAGTCAAAGGGCATCGAAACCATCTTTGACCGGGCCGTGAAGATGAAGCAGTGTAATATAGGTACCGAAGGTATCTGCTGTAAAGTCTGCGCTCAGGGACCTTGCCGCCTGCCTTTAACTAAGGCCATCAAAGACGGTACAGAGCCTGACACCAGGATCGGTCTCTGCGGGGCTACCCCCGAAACCATCGTTGCCCGAAACCTGATTCGGATGATTGCCGCCGGCTGTGCGTCTCACTCCGATCACGGGCGGTCTGTCACCGAGACATTCCTGGCAATGGCCACGGGTGAAGCTAAAGACTACACCATCAAAGATGAAATCAAGCTAATGGAAGTGGCCGGTTACTTTGAGGTTCCGACCACTGAGGAGAAAGACGGCGTTCAGGTTCCCCGCGACAAGTGGGACATTGCCCGCGAAGTCGGCGAAATTGCTTTGGGCCAGTGGGGCCAGCAGCAAGGGGAGATGATCTATTTAAAGAGAGCTCCCCAGCCGACCCAGGATCGCTGGGCCAAAACCGGCGTCAAACCCCGTGGTATAGACCGGGAAGTCGTGGAAATCATGCACCGCACCCATATGGGCGTGGATCAAGATTACAAGAATCTTCTGAAGCAGGGGGCCCGTTGCTCTCTGGGTAACGGCTGGGGCGGTTCGATGATGTCCACCGATCTTCAGGACATTATGTTCGGTACTCCCTACCCCAATACCGGCCGGATCAATTTAGGCGTTCTGTCCCACGACAAAATCAACATCATTGTCCACGGTCATGATCCTCTCGTTTCCGAAATGATTGTCTGCGCGGTCAATCTGCCTGAAATGCAGGAATACGCCCGATCCAAAGGCGCGGCCGGCTATGTGGTCTCCGGTATGTGCTGTACTGCCAACGAGATCTTAGTCCGCCACGGTATGCCCATTGCCGGCGATTACCTCCAGCAGGAACTGGCCGTTGTGACCGGCGCGGTTGAAGCGATGGTTGTAGATGTTCAGTGTATTATGGAAAACCTGGCCAATGTTGCCGAATGTTTCCACACTAAGTTCATCACCACCATGCCCATAGCCAAATGCGCCTCAGGCAAAAATACCATCCACGTCAATTTCGAAGAAGAACACGCCCTAGACAAAGCCAAAGAAATCATTAAGATCGCGGCGGACAACTTCCCCAACCGGGGCGAGGTTCATATCCCCTCCGACACCAACCGCATGGTTGTGGGCTTCTCTACTGAGGCTATTAAGTACCATTTGGGCGGTACCTTCCGCGGTTCCTTCGTGCCTTTGAATGACAACATCATTAACGGCCGTATCCGCGGCGTCTGCGGTGTGGTCGGCTGCAACAATGCCCGCCGGGAGCATGATGAAGTCCATTTGGCTTTAATCAAGGAACTCATTAAAAACGATGTCATTGTTCTGACCACCGGCTGTTCGGCTATGGCCTGCGGCAAGGCAGGACTTTTGACTCCTGAATCGGCGTCGGTCTATGCCGGTCCGGGTCTGGCCGAAGTCTGCGAGACAGTCGGTATTCCCCCGGTCCTTCACATGGGCTCCTGCTTAGACAACTCCCGTATTCTGACGGCGGCGACCGAAGTGGTTAAGGCCGGCGGACTAGGGAAAGAGTTGGCCGATCTGCCGGCTGCCGGAGCGGCCCCTGGCTGGATGAGCGAAAAAGCCGTCGGCATTGGTCAGTACTTTGTCACCTCCGGGGTGTATGTCATGCTGGGCGTTTCACTGCCCATCAACGGCTCACCCATTGTTAAGAAATACCTGGAACATGATATGGAAGAGCTTTACGGCGGCCGCTGGGATTACGAACCGGATCCCGTCTTAGGCGCCTTGAAGATCATTGAGCATATCGACCGCAAGAGGGCGGCTCTGGGCATTGATAAAGCCCGCGAACGCGTCCTGATGGATATGGCGGACCGCCAGAAGATCGAAGCGGCGTAATGTTTTAAACCAGCGGCGGGCGGTTAGTCCGCCGCTGATTAACCCGGTGTTTTTTACCCCTGTCGGAGGTATTTGTGTCAAAGTTAGTTGCTTTCGCCGCCATCCAAGGTGGTTATAATATTGTCCAAAAAGCCGAAGGCAAATACGCCCAGGCTTTGGAGAAGTACGGACCCGACCAGAAGTTGGAGTTCCCCAACACGGCCTACTATCTTCCTATCATTTACTCTTTGCTGGGACTGCCGGTCAAAACTCTGGGCGATGCCAAAAAAGCCCTGGATGTGGCCCGTTCCCTTCTGCCCCCTCACGTCAAAAGTTTAAACTATTTACCTTACTTGGGGCCGCTGCTGGATGCCGGCATGGCCGCCATCCTGGCCGAGGAAATCATTGAGGCTATCCGCTATGTCGAGGATCCCGATTTCTACATCGTTTCCGAGGAAGTGGATCTGGAAAAAGGCAAGATCTGGCTGGGAGCGGCCGAAGATACCGTGTTCCGTAAACGCGGTGTCCAGTTCGTGGACGGTTCTGCCCCTGGCTTTGTGGCCATTGTCGGTGCTGCGCCCAATCCGGAGATAGCCAAGGAGATCGCTCTGGAGTATCAGAGAAGGTCCATCTATGTGTTCATGTGCGCCAACCAGGCCGGCACCACTTTTTCCGAGCAGCTTGTCCAGGCCGGCGTAGAAATTGGCTGGAATACCCGGTTAGTCTCATTTGGTCCTGACATTTCGGCGGCCGTTTTTGCCTTAGGTTTTGCCAACCGGGCGGCCATGGCTTTCGGCGGTGTCAAACCTGGCGATTACCGCCGGATGCTCCTGTACAATAAAGACCGTATTTTCGCTTTTATTAATGCTTTAGGTGAAGTTAACGCCGAATGGGCGGCTAATGCGGCCGGTTGCGTTAATTGGGGGTTCCCGACTTTGGCCGATACGGATATTCCGGAAATTTTGCCCACCGGCGTTTGCACGTATGAGCACGTCGTGGCCAATGTTCCGCTGGCCGAAATGGTTCAGAAATCGGTGGAAGTCCGGGGTCTTAAGACCACCGTGGCCACCGTCGATATCCCTGTGGCCTACGGTCCGGCTTTTGAAGGCGAGCGTATCCGTAAAAACGATATGTACCTGGAAATCGGCGGCGGTTCGAAGACTCCGACGGTCGAGTGGGTCACTTCCGCGCCCATGGACAAAGTTGAAGACGGTAAAGTTGAACTTTTCGGTCCCGATGTCACAGAAGTGAAAGAAGGCGGCTCCCTGCCTTTAGCCATTGTGGTTGAAGTGGCCGGCCGGAAGTTCCAGGAAGACTTCGAGCCCATCTTAGAGCGTCAGATTCACCACTTAATCAACTACGCTCAAGGCCTCATGCATACCGGTCAGCGCGATATCGGCATGATTCGCTTCTCCAAAGACGCAGTGGCCAAGGGCCTGACCTTAAAACATATTGGCACCATTCTTCACGCCAAACTCCATCAGGATTTCGGAGCTGTCTTTGACAAACTGCAGGTTAAGCTCTATTCCGATGAGGCCAAAGCCATCGAAATGAGAGACAAGGCCCGCCACGTTTACGTAGTTCGCGATGCCCGCGTGGAAAACATGACCGATGAAGGGACCGATATTTACTACAGCTGTACTCTGTGTCAGAGTTTCGCACCCAACCACGTCTGCGTCGTTTCTCCGGAACGGACCGGTCTTTGCGGCGCTTACAACTGGATGGACTGCAAGGCCAGCTTTGAGATTAACCCCACCGGCCCCAACCAGCCCATTGAAAAGGGCGAGACGTTAGATACCCGCCTGGGCATCTACAAAGGCGCCAATGAGTTCATTGAGAAGGCCTCTCGCCAGGCGGTGACCAATGTCTGCTTTTACAGCTTAATCAATGATCCCATGACGACCTGCGGCTGTTGCGAGTGTATCGCGGCTGTTCTGCCCAGTTGTAACGGCATCATGACTGTTAACCGGGATTACACTGGTGAGACTCCCAGCGGTATGAAGTTCTCCACTCTGGCTGGTACTATGGGCGGCGGCAATCAGGCTCCCGGGTTTGTCGGTCACTCCAAGTACAACATCATTCAGAAGAAGTTCTTACTGGGTGACGGCGGTCTCAAAAGACTGGTTTGGATGCCCAAATCCTTGAAAGACGAGCTGAGGGACAACCTCCTGAAGCGTGGCGAGGAAATTGGTATTCCTGATTTAGTTGACCGGATAGCCGATGAGACGGTCGGAATGTCGGAAGAGGAAATACTGCCCTTCCTGACCGAGAAGAAGCACCCGGCTCTGGAGATGGATTCCATCCTGTAATTGTTTTTAAACTGAATCTAGGGTCCCCTACCCAAAGGGGGACCCTATAATATCCCCGCTGACTTAAGACCTTAGACTTAGCTGGTTTAGGCCAGGCGGGCAACATCTTAAATTAAAGCCAGGCGCCAACCTGGCAGATTCAGGAGTTACCAAATGGCTCTGACCGGTATTCAAATTTTTAAACTTCTGCCGGGGACTAACTGCAAAAAGTGCGGTTCCCCAACTTGCCTGGCTTTTGCCATGAATCTGGCCTCCGGAAAAGCCGAGCTTGACGCCTGTTCGGATGTTTCCCCGGAATCTCGGGAAAAACTGTCCGCAGCCTCAGCTCCTCCTATTCGTCCGGTGGTCGTCGGTTACGGGGATACCGCCGTTAAGGTCGGCGGTGAAACTGTTCAGTATCGTCATGAGAAGACGTTCTTCAATCCTACCGGTATTGCGGCTTTAATCGAAGACAGCCGGGACGATGCCGATATCGCGGCTACGGTCAAAAGGTTCCAGAAGTATCAGTATCTGCGCGTTGGCTTGAATTTACGGCCCGAACTGGTCGTGGTCAAAGGCGGTCCCAGACTGGCCGCTGCGGCTAAGGCTGTTGTGGATAACAGCGATTTATCGGTTATTCTCTACAGTGAAGACATCGCGGCTTTAAAAGCGGCCGCCGAAGCTTTAGCCGGCAAGAATCCTTTAATTGGTCCGGCTACTGCAGCCAATTACAAAGATGTGGCGGCTGTGGCTGTAGCGGCAAAGGTGCCGGTCTGGCTGAAAGCTAAAGACATGGATGAGGTGGCTGTCCTGACAAAGGGTCTCAACGAGGCCGGGGTTAAGGATCTGGTTGTTGACACTGGTGCCCGGACTCCCAAAAAGGCCTTTGAGGATTCGGTGGCCATGCGCCGGGCGGCCTTGGTCGGCCAGAATCGCGACTATGGTTACGGGACTATTGCTTTCCCGGCCGAGATTACCAAAAACCTGGCCATGCAGGTAGCGGTGGCCGCTAACCTGATCGCCAAGTATGCCGGTATCGTGGTTCTGTCGGATTTCGACGGTGCGGTTGTCTTCCCGCTGTTACTCCAGCGCCTTAACATTTTTACCGATCCTCAGCGGCCCATGACCCAGACCGAAGGCATCTATCCCATTAACGAACCCAATGATAGCAGCCCTGTTCTGGTAACAACGAACTTCTCTTTAACGTACTTTATTGTTTCCGGCGAAGTGGAAGCCAGCCGGGTACCCTGCTGGTTACTAATCAAGGATTCCGAAGGACTGTCGGTTTTAACTGCCTGGGCCGCCGGAAAATTCTCCGGCGACGATGTAGGCCAGTTCGTCTTGAAACGTAGCGGAATAGTGGACAAGATTAAACATAAATCCGTCATTATTCCCGGTTACGCAGCGGCTATATCCGGAGATATGGAAGAAGAACTGCCCGGATGGAAAGTGGCCATCGGACCTCGTGAGGCGGCCCACCTGACCAAATTCCTGAAGGAGTTCACGGTCTCCTGATAAAACAGGCCCAGGGTTGGCAGTTAATTACAGCTGTCAACCTCCTTATGTTCTACGTTAATACATATTGATGCGGCAGGTTTTCGGCTTGCCGTCAGAGAGGATAATAATTCCATGGCTCAAACTTACATGGTTACAATCGCTGAGAATCTCAACGTCATCAACAAAAAGATCGGGGCCGCTTTTAAGGCTAAAGATCCAGGTCCGATCCAGGATATGGTCAAAGCCCTTGTGGCTACAAATCCCGATTGGATTGATATTAACCTGGGACCGGCCCGCAAGAACGGGGCTGAACTGATGCCCTGGGTGGTTGGTTTGGTCCAGGAAATTACCGACATTCCTTTGGTTTTGGACACCACGAATATTGAGGCAATTGAAGCCGGTCTAAAGGTCTGTAAAAAGCCGCCGCTCATTAACTCTATTATGTGTCGCCCGGAACGTTATACAGTTATGCTGCCTCTGGTCAAGCAATACGGCTGTTCCTATGTGGCTTTAATGTGGGGTCCCACTGGTATGGCCCGCGATGCCAACGAAAGAGCCGAGCTGACGACCGAGCTTCTGATGCACGCCGCCGGACTGGGTATCCCGGTCGCCAACGCCTGGGTCGATCCTATCATAACTCCGGTTAACATCCAGCAAGATCAGCTCATGAACAACCTTGAGTTCTTTGAGATGCTGCCGGATATTGTCGGGGCCATTGAAGATGGCGGCGTTTGCAGGTCCACTAACGGTCTGTCCAATATTTCCAACGGCAACCCTGATCATCTCCGTCCCATTTTAAACCAGGTCTATATGTGCATGCTGGCCCGCCGTGGCATGTACAGCTCCATTGTTGACGCCTTTGACAAGGACATCATGGATCTGGCTCAGGGCAAATCTCCCTGGTTTGTGGATCTGGTCTACGGAGTTATGGATGGCAAGGAATATGATTACAGCACCATGAAGAAGGAAGAAGTTAACGTGGTCAAGACCGCTAAAGTCATTTTAGGTCACTCCCTCTTCAGCGCCAGCTGGCTGGATATCTAAAAATCGGTTCGCCTGAGGCTTATCAAACCGGCCCCTATTTGTTGGTGGCCGGTTTTTTTGTTTTGGATGAAAAAAATAGCCTTCAGCAGATGATTTTTTTGGATCAAGGGGCTCAAATTTTCTGAAAAGCCTTTTTGGCCTTGTCCAAAGCCTCTGAAACAATAGATTCGGTAAAGGCGGCCGATAAAAAGGCTGTCTCAAACTGGCTGGGAGCCAGCCATATTCCTTCGTCCGACATAGCCCTGAAGTAAGCCCCGTAAAAATTAAGATCGCTTTTGGAGGCCGAACTGAGGTCAAAGACCGGCCCTTCAGTAAAAAAGATAGTCGACATGGATTCCAGTTTAGTCAGGTAATGGGGGCAGCCTTTGACTTTGGCCAGCTCACCTAAGCCGGACGTCCAGATATCGTTTAAAGAGGCTGTCTTGGGGTAAATATCAGGGTTTTCGGCCAATATTTCCAGAGTTTTAAGTCCGGCAGCCACAGCCGGAGGATTGCCGGAAAGGGTTCCGGCCTGATAAACACCGCCCAAGGGGGCGAGAAGCTCCATCAGTTCTTTCCGTCCGCCAAAAGCAGCCAGAGGCAGTCCGCCGCCTATGATCTTACCTAAAACAGTCAGTTCCGGGCTTAGACCGTAATAATGCTGGGCTCCTTTGAGTCCAACCCGGAAACCGGTGATGACTTCATCGGCAATGAGTAATATGCCGTAGCGCTTTAAATCTTTTAAGACATCTAAAAATTCAGGTTTCGGCGGCACCAGACCCATGTTGCCAGCCGCTACCTCCACAATGACCGCAGCCAGGCTGTCTCCGGTTCTAGCCAATAGCGTTTTGAGGCTTTCCGGGTCATTATAGGGACAGGTGACAGTCAGTCCGGCTAAACATTTTGGCACTCCTAAACTGCCGGGCAGAGAAAAGGTGGCCAGACCGCTGCCGGCTGCCACCAATAAACTGTCAGCGTGGCCGTGGTAACAGCCCGTAAATTTTAGTATTTTGTCCCGTCCGGTGGCGCCTCGGGCCAGTCTGACGGCCGACATGGCCGCCTCGGTTCCTGAGCTTACCAGGCGGACCATTTCCAGGCCCGGCATGAGCCGGTTGATTAGTTCGGCCAGTCTGGTTTCCGCCTCATGGGGAGCTCCGAAAGAGGAGCCTTTTTCGGCGGCCCGGGTTACGGCAGCAACTATTTCCGGATGAGCGTGTCCCAGAATCAAAGGACCCCAGGAACTGACAAAATCAATATATTTTTTTCCGTCTGCGTCCCAGATGTATGCTCCTCGGCCATGTGAGACAAACAGTGGCTCACGGCCTACTGTCCGGCAAGCCCGGACTGGAGAGTTGACACCGCCGGGGATAAGTTTTAAAGCCTCCCGGTAAAGACGGCTGGATTCAGACATAAGGGCCCTCTCTTTAAAAAGTGATATAATGAAGCAAAGGGGCTAACGGCCCCTGAGTCAGCTTGGAAGATTATAGGCCAGGCTTTGGGCTTTATCCAGAGCCTTGGAGATTGATATTTACTTTTCTGACCTTTTTATATAAAAAGGAGCATTATGCTAGAAGAAATGGAAGCTTTGGAGCGGGTCAGCCATCGGCTCCTGTACTCATTGGACAGGATCGAGGAAGAGTTACGCCGGTCCGGCGACACCAACGGGATAAAGCTCTATCCGAGTGTGCTTCTGTCCATTTCAGTAATCCGTCTCTGCCATGACCTGCCTCCAGAGGTAGTTTTAGAAATGCTGGCCGGTATCAGCATGAAGGTTGAGCGGGGAGATTTCAGTCGGGTTGAGTCCTTTCAGCCCACCATCAATTAGAGGGGACTTCGGCTGAATAATATTTCGCGTTTTGATGATGCGGTGGGGGTCGTCACCAGAAGGTTTATATGAGCAAAGCCGTTTCTCCGGGGTTAGACCCGGCAGTGTTGGAAGGTCTGATTCATCTTGTCAAAAGGACATATCACGGTCAGATAATCTTGATAACCCAGAATTTTCGCGTGGTCCAGGTTGAGCGCAAAGAAAACTTCAATCCCGAAGATTTGCTTGATCAGAATTTGGGACTTGCGGGCGAAAGACTGAAAGTCCAGGCCTTAAAAGATAAGATAACCCAGGCCTTGAAGAGCCTGGAATTCGGGCAGGTAATTTTAGTTTTCAAGAAGGGACATCTGACCCAGATTGAGCGACTCCAGAAAGAGCGATTTTCCGATTTGCAGGGTATGGCCGGAGACGGCATTTAGCTTACCAGCCAGGCCGATCACGTTGATCGGCCTTTTTTAGGCATTTCAAAATTATCCTCTAACTTCTGTAAGCCTCCATCCAGCCACACTGGTGACCAAAGTCCGTTCAGCTCCTTAATCTCAAATAAGACGGCATTTTAAGAAAAAAAGCCGGCCAGGGTTAGGATTTTTTGGGTTCATTAATTCTTAATTCCGGACATCAAAGGCGGAGGCAGGGACGTAAATTTGTTGTCCTGTCCTCAGGCAATCATCATCTTAGGTCGGCAAAAACAGCCCTTGGTCACCGGTGAGACTTGTTTAAGGAGGGATTATTGTTTTAACAGGCGGAATCAGGATTAGCTTTTGTTCTCAGCGACGAACCGGCCAAGATTTTGCCAATCAAAAAAGCAACGCTTTAGGGTCAAGCTTTGATAAGGAAAGGCAGGTCATCTAAAAAATTCATAGCTTGAGTTTTTCTGTCGTCCGGATGCCTCACAACACTATAGATGCATCAAATCTGTCTATAAGGAAGATTTAAGAGATTTTGACTTCTGGTGTTATGGATGGTGTGTCTTGTCTTAAAATAGACGGGTCGATTTGTCCAGAAAGCGACGAAAAATTTGTCCAATCAGGCTTTACGAGTAAAATTAAAAAATTAAACTGAAAACTTATCCGACAGTCTGTCATGCTGATAAAAAGGTGAAAATTTTAAAGATTTTATTTTTAGGGAAAAAAGGTTGAAGTGCCGGCTTATTGTTGAGCTTGAATTGGTTTAAAACTCCAACGAAGCTACTTTGATTAAGGCAAAATTTTTTTAGACCCATCGGCAGATGTTGACAATAAATCGCTAATCTTCACCAACAAATAAGGCCGATGAATGGTGGCGGACTGTAGAATTGGACAAGTTTATCGTCAATTCCTGGATAAAATTAACCGTCTATTTTTGGACAATTTTTACCGTCCAAAACACTTCTGGGTAAAGTCAAAACTTAGAGCATCCAGGCAAATGGTGAAAAATTTTACTATTGCATTTCTAGTGATCAAAATCAGATAAAGCAATAATAAATTTATGGATAGACTGCAATTCTTGGTTATTTCGGCAATGTTATTGCATTGATAGATTCTCTTGAGACCTGTCAGCCATTCCCTGTCTATAAAACGACAGCTGCTTTATAGTTTTTTTGGAGTTTTCCTGGTCGTTATTGAACATGATGTACAGCACTCAAGGCCGTCCAAAAAAATTCCTCCTGAAACGGTTAGGATATAAAAGGGCATGTGTTTAATTAATTCTATTATATATTAAATATAAAAATAAATTAACATAAAAAAATTATTGTATATGAGAAAAAATATTTCTTTAATAAGTTATTTAATTCTAAATATTAGAATAATAATTATATTATATTGTTTTTATCTAATTTAGAGTAAATAGTTATGTAGTAACATAAATAAACTATTAATACACAATAATTGATTAGTATGGACTGAAAATTTGTTGTGAATTTAATATCATCAATTTACAAATATAAAAATCCAATTATGTCAAATATTGTCATGGGCATTGCTCTCTTGATTATTCTGCCGCCTTCTGAGTCTGCTTAACAGCAATCCGAGGAGACCAAAAACAAATTTATGGGATAGACGGAAGCATTTTGCTATTTTGGCAAAGCGATTAAGTTGGGATTCTCTTGAGACCTGTCATTCATTGCCTGCCTATAAAAGTAAAACTGCCGGATATGGTTTTTTTTGTGCCTTTCCTAGTCGCGCTATTGAACATAATGTTCATTAACGTAAGACTGTTCCAAAAAGCATTTCATCTGAAACTGGAAAATAAAATGGAATATATTTAATTACATACTAAACATGAAATAAATCAACATAAAAAATATCATGGCTGGTCTAAAAATGTCTTGACAGTGATTAGAGGACTACTGTAAAATTCTTTACGGTGCGAAACAAGAGAAAAATTGTTGATGTTGATCCTCCTTTTTTGACTCTACAAGGTTTGGTCAAGGGTTTTCATGGTTGCCCTTGACCAACTTTGAATTTAATTAATGAATTTGAGGAGGCAGCGTTGCTTTTTTATCGCACAATATTTACTGAATGTTTGTTATGAATTTAATATCATTAATTTATAAATATAAAAATCTAATTATTTCATATATTTGTCATGGTTGTTTTTCTTTAATGCTTATTTAGCGCCTTTTGTGTCTGTTCACCATCTTCAATCTATAAAAAACCTCCAGTGCTCTGGTTCGGAAGATTTGCTTATCTTTTAATTCGTGAGCGGTTTTTTTGCCCAAAAATAACAATCTCCGGCTGAAACAGATCTTTATTGTCGGTCATTTTTGCGGACGAAATCCTGCACTATGGCCAGACATTTTCCCCTGTAGGTAACTCCCAGACCTATTTTAATTAACTGCTTGGCTTTGTCCAGATAGGGACTCAGGTAACTTTTGGTGTCAATGGTATAAATGGCCTTTAAGGCCTGTTTTTTCAGAAGAGCCTCTTGGTCAGAAGATTTCGTGCCCTTATCGTATTTAAGCTCAAGCGCCACATACACTTCATTAGGGCAGTAAAAGAACAGATCCGGAGTCCCGACAGCACCCGGAGTCTCCGAAAAAACCAGATTACAAACGCTACGGCAAAATCCAAACAGAACACTGTGATAAAATGATTCATTGTCACGGTGGTGTATGGCCGGCAAACTGGCAAAAACTGAACCGATGAGCTCAGTCATCCTCCCGCTGTCTCTGTCCATGAGCGCGGATTCGAAGCTGTTTTTGGCGGCGGTCGGAGTTCGACCCAAAAGGGAGAACAGAGTGTTGGAAAAAATATTATAATTATTATATTTAACCTCCCAATTAGGTATTTTTAAAGAATAAACTTCAGGGGCGTTTGGTTTTGCAGTAATCGTATCTGTCGTCAGATAGCCTGTCTGAAACAGGCCGGCCACAGGCGTAAGTTCACTCACTTCAGCTGAACCGAGAACTGTCTGGGAATAAGAATCATATTTATCTTGCAGGACAACCGTCGGGTCCCCGTCATATTCAGCTATCAGATTGCGAAGAAAGCCGGCTGAAGGATAAGTATTAACCCAGTAATTATCAAATTTTGACATGTCCAGACAGTTCAAAATTGAGTAAGGGTTTAACACTCTGGTCTCGCCGTCCCAACTGTAACCGTCATACCAGCTGAGGAATTTTTTCCGCAGGTCGGACACCGTCTGGTCCTCGGGCAAACGGCCTTTGTTTTTCATATTTTGAAGGACAACCGGCAGATGCTCCTCAAAACAGCTGTCGAATTCTTCAGGGGTAAAGCCGCATATGTCAGCGTATTTTTCATCAAAAGTCAGATCCTTCAGCTGGTTGAGGCCGGCCGACAGACCCGTCAGGGCGTAACGGGTCACGCCGGTCACAAAAACGAAACGCAGGTATTTGTCTGAGCCCTTCAGGCTTGAGTAAAAGCCTTTCAGAACATCCCTAAATTTTAAAGCCAAAGGGAGATCGCCGATATTTTCGCTTATAGGGGCATCATATTCGTCGATTAAGACGACCACTTTTTGACCGTACTTACAGTTCAGGCTTTCAACGACTGAGCCAAAATCAAGATTCAGAGGAGACAAAGATAAACTCAATTTTTCTCTGATAATAATGTTCTGCAGTTTATCAGATAAATATTGGATTAAAGCTTCTTGTGTCGAGCCCAATGTACTCATCGACAAGTTTATGATTGGGTATTTTTGTGAAAAATCATAATTTGAGTGGCGTCCAATCCATAGGTCTTGGAAAAGTCCCTTTTGCGGTCCATTCGGGTCCGGCGGACCGCTGAAAAGAGCCTCAAAGGTGCTTAGAAGGAGTGATTTGCCGAACCTCCTTGGACGGGACAGGAAATAAAATTTACCTTTACTGACCAGTTCGTAGACGTGCCTGGTTTTGTCAGCGTAAACATAGTTGTCTTCGATGAGTTCCTGGAAAGAAGCCATTCCGATTTGAAGTTGTTTCATACTGATTTCGCCTGTAAGTCAGTAAAATTCAGCAATTTAATTTTGGCTTAGACGGCCTCAGTTGGCTATTTCCATTTGCCAAAGATATGCAGCGGTTTAGAAGGTTTAGCCAATCGCAGTCTAATATTTGCAGTTGTGAGACTGCAACCCATTTGTTTTTTTGCGTTTTTGACCTAATTCAGAATATTCTTGTCATCGTCTCTAATTTATTTGTTTTGATTACTTTGTTTTGAACTACGATACATAATATAGTTTAACTGGGTTTAAAGCTTAAGTCAATAAAAAGTTTAAACAAATACCCCAGATTTTTTGTTTGTGAGTTTCTCTCGGCAAAAATGAGGTTGACTGTGTGATTTTTGGAAGGAATTCAGGCTCTCATCCGCATCGTTTTTTTTGAGCTCATATTAATCGTTTCCCGGCGGAAGCATGGGTGCTTTTTTAGAGCCTGGGGTGCCCATGGAATGCGGCAGCCAGTCAGCTAAGTCTTACTCAGGCGGACCTTCTCTGAGAGCTTCAAAAGTTTTGCTATCTTGACGTCTGGTGTTCCAGGTAGGATAAGGGCAGTTTGAGACCGTACCTTGGCAATTTTGAACAGTTTTAAAGGCGAATTCGCCTGAATTTCTGGGATCACTGAAAAAGCAGGCAGCTCAAGGGAAAATATTGATGGTCAGGATTAAATCGCCCTGGATGCGGCCGGGTTTCAATTGGCTTGCCCCAGACATCAAAAGCAGAGCCTGATCTTTTATCCGAGGCGGGACAATGACTTTCAAGAATATGGGACAGATTTTTAACTCTCAGGAAGCTTATGTGACTGCGGTTCCGGCTTTGGCGAAACGAGGGCAGGCGGCCAGTTTATGGGCCTTTTTCAGAGGTATTTTACTGGAGAAATTTATTGACACCCAATTAAAATTACACTATTATTTACATCATTCAGGTGCCTCGTAAAGGGGAGAATAGGGAATCCTGTGAGAATCAGGAGCGGGCCCATCGCTGTAAGTCCTGGAATTAATTCAGATTTTTCCGTATTTTGGCCACTGTCAGTTAAGACGGGAAGGCCTCGGGAAAAAGGACAAGCCAGAAGACCTGCCTGAATTGTTGTTTGTTGGACTCAAGGGGAATTGGGACCAAAGAACTAATATTATAATATTATGCTTTTCGGGATAATGGGCTCCCGGATCATTTTTTTTGTGGTCCGGGAGTTTTTTATGGCCCAAAGACCATATAAACCAGGCCCGAACCGGGCTTGGTTGGTTCTGGAAAAAACTCAGATCACTGAAAGATATTTTTAAGGTCGCTCCTATCTTCTTCTTCTCTCCTCTCTCGGGCAAATAAAGCCGTTGAGGGCCGAAAGTGGCTTAGGCAAGAAGAAAAATCATTTAGGATTCGGTTATGAACAACAATCAGTTTAAACATACAAACTCGCGTCTAATTTTTGACCAGACAAAATTGGCACATTTCTTGCTCTCTCTCTCTCTCTCTCTCTCTCTCTCTCTCTCTCTCTCTCTCTCTCACTCTCTCTCTCTCATAATTTAGCCAACTCAGAGTATTTTTTCTCCTTTTTTCCGACAGCTATTCCATCAGAAGTGTCTGGAGCCGGGCATTTAACCTGTTCCGTGTTTCCAATATTAATATTGCTTTCGTCTTATTTTGAAGCCAATCCGTGGACCTTAAACAGGAGCTGGCTTTTTTTGTTCCCATGCCAAATGATACAAGTCTTCGCCGATAATTTTCAAACGCCAAAGCCGGAACAAATCCCTGATCAGCCTTGTCGCGTCCCGGATTCAAGGTTTTTGACGGACAGGGGCGGGTTTTTGAGTTGACTTATATTCCAGGCTGGAGAGCAAATATACGGGTAATATGAAAATCAGCTTAATGGCCATCTGAACTGGCAAATGCCGGCAAGCCCATATTGAAAGGCAATGATGATTGAAAAATGGTTTTTAGGTCAAGAAGGCAGCAATAAAGGAAAAAATAATATGAAAAATGTAAATAGAGTTTTAAGATAAAGCCGTTTCAAAATTGACAATAAAAAATCCATGGTCATGCATTTATGGCCTGGGAAGGCAAATGGCAGTCAAATATGAACTCTACAAAATGGAGATGTCATTGGATATTGTTCCGAAGCATGAGAATAAACGTAATTACGGGCGGAATTCTGTCAGAAATTTTTTCCTGAACTGTTTTGATCAGTTCCGGTTTTGGGCGCAGCCTTTTCGGGCTTACCGAGGAGGTTATCTGAAATTGGCGGCTTTTGGAGGTAGAGGCCGCCGGCTTGCTCCCCACAGGGGAGATTTTTACAAGGAGATGAAATGTTCCGATCGGTGATGACTTTGTTGGTCTTATTTACAATATGTATAGTATCTGCCGAACTTATGGCCCAAGGAGAGAGAGGCGGCGTTGCCAGCACTCTGGATACGATAGTCGTTACTTCCTCCAGAGGTCAGGAATCTCTGCGGGAAGTCAGTTCACATGTTACGGTTATTGATGAAAAGCAGTTGGATATAATTCCATTTGACACATTGTCAGGGATATTGAGGCACGAGGGATTCCACATCCGCGACTATCCGGGTCAAGGAACCGCCGCAGTGGATATCAGGGGATTCAGAACGGCAACAGTAGGCAATGACGGCGGTCTCGGCGGCAGAGTCCTGCTTTTGGTGGACGGGAGACCGGCAGGAACTGGAAATCTTTACAGGATCATGAAGTCCAACATTGAAACTGTGGAAATCATCCGCGGCCCGGCAGCGGTTCAGTACGGAACAGCTGCTATGGGTGGGGTTATTAACGTCATTACCAAAAAAGGTCAAGGGGATCTTTCTGTTCGGGCTAAAGCCGGATTCGGCAGTTTTTCCTTCAATGACCAAACCATCGGTATGGATTTTCGTCAGGGGCCGGTAGATTTTGCGCTCGGGCTGTACAGAACAAGAAACAACGACATTGAAGATGGTAACGGCCAAAGGCTGTATAACACTCTTAATCACGGAATTTATACCGGCAGTCTTAATATCGGATACAATTTTATGGATGACCGTCAGCGGCTGGGTATGACTGCCGGTTTTTACGATAATAACTATCAGGGAACTAGCGGCAGTCACAGCTACGGCCCAATCACCCCGAATGATATCGGAGGTTCCAATGTAGTTAACAAAAACACATCTTTTGATTTTCTATATACCGGAGCTAACGAGAGAGGAGCCCTTTCCTGGCAAACAAGATACTATCACATAACTGATAAATACGAATCGCATAATTCTCACAGAAGGGATCTCAGACCTTACTCGACGGACACCAAAATGGACGGAATTCAGGCTCAAATGAAAGCTGCTTTTGATACATTTGAGTTGACGGCAGGTCTTGACTGGCTGAAATATGCCACTGAGAGATTCTCTCAGTATGATCTTCCGACCAGGGCTTTGAAAAACTACAAAATGTCAAACTACGCAGCCTTTTTTATTGGAAAGCTCAAGTTTTTGGAAGACAGTTTAATATTTAACGCCGGTGTCCGTTATGACAATTTCGAAAATGACGCAACCGGAAACACTATCAAGGAACATAATGTTTCTCCTTCTGCAGGTATAGTCTTCATACCTATTGACTGGCTTAAAATTAGGGCAAATTACTCCAAAGGATTTCGGACTCCCACGCCGACTGAAGTTGCCCAAGTATATCAGTCAGGCGCAACCCTTTATTTGGGTAATCCGGACTTATCTCCGGAAAAAAGCGATACCTATGAACTGGGGCTGGATTTTAATTTTGACTATTTTTCTTCTAATATCACATATTTTTATACTAAGTATAAGAATGAGATAAGATCAGGACGACGTTTGCCGCCGAATATTTCAACCTACTACAATGCTCCCGGAGAATCTACTTACGCCGGTTTTGAATTTGGAGCGAACCTGTACTTGGGAAGCCTTTTGGGGCAGGAATTTGAATTGGAACCTTACGTCAAGGCCACCCTTTATACAACGCGGGAGGCGGTGGACGCTACGGGGAAAAAAGTCGCGGGTTATTATATGCCTCATTCTTTGGCGGCCGGAATCAATTTTGATTATCCTAAATATGAATTTTCCTCTAACCTTAATGTTTCTTATTTCGCCAGAGCATACGAGCAGAATTTTGGCTACAACTACGGCGCCAAAACCGTTGTGAAAGCGCCGGCATACACTTTAGTTGATTTATCTTTGAAAAAGACTTTGTTCAGTATCGGCGAAAAGAGCAAAATTTCTATGGATGTCGCTGTCCGGAACCTGTTTGACGAATATTATGAACCGATCCTGGACTACGCCGGACAGGGCCGGAGTTTTTACGTGGGCATAACATACAGTTACAATTGAGTTAAATTTCTGCGCTGGCTTAACAGGAGCTTGATATCCGGTTTTTACCTTAAAAATCAAGATCATATTTTGGATAAACCGGCTTGCTGCGGTCAATGGGCACAGGCCGGTTTCTCCAGGGCCGGTGACGAGCATTGAACTGTGAACGTTTAATGCATGTTTTTGAGTTGCCCCTAATATGACGAACAGCAATTTTTTATTGTTTTATGTGAAAATGGTATTAATGTCAAACTTTTACCGCCGTGTACCGCCCGGAATCCAGGGTATGGGCTCAGGAGACGATATTGACGGTCAGGATTAAATCGCCCCGGGTGCGGTCGGGTTTTAAGTGCCCCGCCCCGGGCATCCGAAGTTTAGTCTGATCCGTTATTCCCGGCGGAACATTGACTTCAAGGCTGTGGTTCTGATTGTTATCCCTCAGGTAGCTTATGGTGATTGTGGTCCCTGCTTTGGCAAAATGGGGCGAGACGGCCAGTTTATGGGCGACGTCATAAACCGTCTGAGACTGGCCTGAAGGAGAGAAAAATTCCTTGAGCGCCCTGGCCACTTTATGCATCAGGGATTTTTTTCCTTTAGGGGAGCCGGCCACTTTATGGCGGCTTAAGCGGTCTATGGTCACCCCCAGACCTTCTTTGGAAAGATCCCCCTGAGTTTTTTGGAGAGCGCTCCTGCCGGTCCTTGTTTTAAAAAGCTGGGTCAGGAAATTTTCTAAAATGCTCTCGGCCGAACTTTCCGAAGCGGTTCCTGTTTTGGGGCCTTGGCCGGTCTGGCTATTGGCCTGATTTTTGGCCTGGGCTTGGGTCTTAGCCTGAGTTTGAGTCTGAGACCTTGTCTTTTGAGCTTCGGCGGCTTTGGCTTTGGTCTCGGCGGTTTGAGATTTAGTCCTGCTCTGGCCGGCAGCGGGGCCTTTGGCGGCCGGTCCCGGTTTAGGAGCCGGTTTGACGGTTGTTTTGGGTCTGACGTCCGCTTTCGGTTTTTGAAACTTTTTTCTGAGCCGGTCGTATCGGGCTCTAGTCTGGGCTTCCCTTAAGACGGCATACGCTTCGGAGATGCTTTTAAAAAGTTCGGCAAACTGAGGTTTATCAGGGTTTTTGTCCGGATGATACTTTTTTGCCAGACGCAGATAAGCCTCCCGGAGCTGCTCGCCGGAGGCATCCTCGCGGACTCCCAAAATAGCGTAAAAATCAGGACTGGACGGTTTGGCCACAGTTTACCCGGCGTTTCGAGCTAAAATATTCTCAATAAGATTAGTGGTTGAATAACCGTCAAGGAGACTTAGGGATCTGACCAGACCACCTCTGGCCAGAGTCTCCGGGCCGCCGACAATTTTGTCTGGAGGCCAGTCGCCGCCTTTAACCAGAATATCCGGTTTCAGGAGTTCAATTAGATTAAATGGCGTGTCTTCGGAAAATAAGACTACCCGACTGACCATCTCCAAACCGGCCAGCATCAGGCATCTTTCCTTTTCAGGGCGGATAGGTCTTTGGGGGCCTTTTAGCCGGGAAATGGAATCATCGCTGTTAACGGCCACCAGAAGATAGTCACCTAACTGTCTGGCCTCTTCGAGATAACAGAGATGTCCTGGATGGAGCAGATCAAAGCAGCCGTTCGTCATGACCAGAACTTTTTTTAAAGCCAAAAGTTCGGTCCGCCATAATGCGGCCTGCTCCTGAGTTGTTATTTTATCCCAAAAACGCATGGACTTTCCGTAGTGAATCAGAAAATAACCGCCAAAAGACCCACCAGAGCGCACCAAGGAGCGAAAAACGCCAGCCGGCCGGGTTTTATGATTCTGACTAAAAACCATAAAGCCAGATAGCCCGTAGCTAAGGCCGCCAAAAATCCGGCTATAATTTCCGGGGTCCCGAAAGAGGTGGCCAGGGATTTATGGGCGGTCAGCAAAAGGCCGCCTAAAATAGCCGGAATGGACAGTAAAAAGGAATACCTGGCGGCTAAAGCGTTCTCTAAGCCTAAAAAAAGCCCCAGGCCGATGGTCAGACCGCTTCGGGAAAGTCCGGGAGTAATGGCCAGTCCCTGGATAAGACCTATGGCCAGGGCCATTTTTATGGTCATAGCCTGGGGGGTTAAGATTTTGGCCAGGGGAGCTTTGACGGTCGCCCCAATAAATAAGGCTGTGATTAAAAGGGCAAAACCCACTGCCCTGGGTGAGGCAAAAAGGGCTTCGAAAGTGTCCTGGAAAATTAAGCCGATTAAAGCTGTGGGCACACAGCCGACCAGTATTAAAATTCCCAGATGAAAATCAGGCCTTAAGCGGTAATAGGCTGCAAACCTGGAGGGATGAATTACAGCCCCTGGCAGAAGCCGTACGGCTCTTATAAGATCGACTAAGCAGGACCGGTAAAAATAGATGACAGCCAGTAAGGTGCCTAAGTGGAGCACCAGGTCAAAAAAGATTTCCGGTTCGTCTAAACCCAGGTAAGCCTGAGCTAAAACCAGATGGCCAGAAGATGATATGGGCAGAAACTCTCCCAGTCCCTGGACAAGACCGAGAATTAAAACCACGGTAACAGGGGCCATGGCTCAGTGGGTCGTGACCGCTGTCCCGATCATGCCTAACATGAGCATACCATGACCTAAAGTCAGCTCAGTGAAGGTCACCGAAAGGGCGATGACGGCGGTGGCGCCCAAAGCGTGGGCCCTGGTTTTAAGTTTATAAAGGCAGGCCGCCTCGGCTTCGGACATTTTGTCATTGTAGACTTTGGAATCCTCACCTAAAAAATCATCAATGGAGGAAACGAGACTGGTCAGAAAACTTGTCCCTATGGTGGCGTAACCTGAGACCAGGCCCAGGTTACGGTAGGCCCCCTCTTCATTAAACGGATTAAAGGTAAAGACCTCAATCTTATTGATCTTCTGATAAAGTTTTTCCAGAAAAACCTTGGGAGGATCTTCTTCGTACACGAAATCAGATCCGTATCTGGTCTCGGCTTTGGTCAGGAAGTTACTGAAACAGCTGACACAGAGAGGTTCGGGTACATAGACATTCCATTTCCTCAGCTGCTCAAGTTTGGCCGGGTTTTGTTCCATGGCCCCGGTAAAAGGACTGATATTGATGCCGCAGTTGACGCAGAATTTGGACATTGGCCACTCCCCGGAACCTAAAGACCGGTAAAAATATGATAGGCAGGCTGAAGACAGTTCAGGTCAGGCAGCCACCAGGAGCCAAATTTTCCTTATTATAGCACTGAAATTTAAGTGAACAAACTTAATTTTGACACCAAAGTCCTGAATACGAAAAAGACTGTTATTGCCGCTGAATAAGCATTCCTGACTTCGGAATTTGGAGACCATTCCTTTTCACTCTCAGGCATACAGCCTCATGAATGTGAAAACGGATGAACCTGCTTAAGCGGAGCTCAGTCTTCAGTCAAGCCATGGCTTGAACCGACGGATTCCCGGCTTGAATACATGAAGTGCGAAGTTATGGCCTGACAGAAAGACATAAACAATCAAATTTCCATTATGAAGTGGTGATTTTTGGCTGGATGCGGCGCCGGTAATTAAAGATCTGGTTAAAACAGGGCCTGGACGGTTATGTTTAGATCTGGGCATAAACTCTGTATGGCTAATTCGCCTCAGACGGCTTTTAGTCAGCAGCCGGATAAGGAAAGTGGCCCAGATCGGGAAAGAGAAAATGGAGCCTCAAAGAGTTGCCGTCCGGCCTGGGAGCGTTTTCAGCTTTGACTTCGGCTTTAAACAGCTCGGCTATGCGCCGGACAACAGCCAGAGTCAGAGGGGGCTTTTCGCCGTTTACGCCCTGTTCGGGCGGCAGGTGAAAATCCGGACTGAACAGTTCTTCCAGGGCTTCGGAGGAAAGGTAAGGGTGGCTGTAGTCCACGGACAGGAGGATGTTTTCCCGGCTTCTTTTCAAATCAAGGTTAACCGGCTCCGGGCTGCCAAGGGCGGCAAGTTCGAGTAAGTCAGCTACCATAAGGTAAGCCAGCTCGTAATTGGCCCTGATGACCAGATCAGAGCCGACCTGGGAGTTTAAGGTCCATCCTTTTTCCCGTCCTAAGTCCCGGTAGCGGCAGACAAGTTCAAAAGTCAGAGCCGACAGAGTGACGGGCTCTAATTTAAAGGCCTCTGGTTGGGTATCCAGTTTATAGATCAAAAGAGAGTCGCTTAAAAACCGGTCCAGTTTTTCGGGCTCCCTGGGCAAAGTTCCGGGCTGGGCCGCAGTCTCTGTCAGATGACTCATAAGGAGGCCGTTAGCCAGATAGGTCCGGCAGTAAGAAAGAGCCTGACTTAAAAACATATTTTGGTCATTCAGACGGCCGATTGTCCGGACCAGTATATTAATATCAGCCCCAAGAGATGACAGGATCGGGTCCGACGGGAGACTGATCCTTAAGTTATGGTCCCCTTTGGTCAGGGGAACTATTTCTTTGGACATTTTAATTATGGGATTGACGGCTCTTTTAGCCAGGATACAGCCGAAAGCCGACCCTGAGGCTAAAAAAGAAAAGAACCCGAAAAATATTATTTCCCCCTGACTAAGGGGTTGGGTGGCGGTTTGAAGCCGGAGCAGCCAGAAAGTTTTATTATCCAGGCTGACTTTAGCCTTAATTAAGATATTTTGGCCGTTTTCCCATAAAGTCAGGTTCCCGAAACTGTTTTTAACCGGCAGTTTTACTCTTTGGGCCAGAGAAAATAATGGGTTTGGAAGACCCAAAACAGTGCCTCCAGCCTCATCTTCCAGCCATAAAGCATCCTGAGTCAGACTGGGGAGGCGGAACAAAGACTCGGCCGCCTCCCAGCCTAAGTCGGACATCCGATCGGCTAAAGTCCAAGTCAGGTGAGCTTCAGCCAGACTTTTGTCCAAAGCGTCGCCCCGTAAGTTAATCAGAATAAAAAACAGGATTAGAGCGCCTGCGGAAGCAAATAAAGCCCACAGAAATATCCGGCCAAAGATGACAGTACTGCTCTTCAAAATCCGGACTCGTATTTAAGGTATAGAACTAAAATCACGGTCAGACCTTTGGCCTTAAGGCCATGGTTTTAGACCATTATATTGTAAATGAAATTAAGTTTCAATAGCTATAAGAATGAAGGCCGAAGGTTTGCTTGACCAAAAGGCCGCAGGCAGCGGTTTCCGGGCACAGGTCCTGGTATGGTTTTACTGTTTTTAAGTCAAAAAATTGTTAGTTTAGGTCAGTTACCTGTTAATTTGAGACGCAAAAAATATTATTTGCCCTCCAAAAAAAGACTGGTCACAATTAAAGGCCACAGGAGCATCATATAATTGGCCTCACCTTTTAAGTGGGCTGTCACCAGTTCTTCCGGAGCGCCTTTTTTAAGCCAGCCCAGACGGCATAAAGGACCGTCCGTTAAAAGATCGAGGACCTCTTTGGCCAGACGGTAGTCCTGCAGCCAGAGATCTAAAGGGGCGTTAAAACCGGTTTTGACCGGATTAAGACGGGTAGAGTCTGGCAATAGATCCCGGGTAGCCAGCCTCAGGAACATTTTAGTGACACCGTTTCGGTACTTAAACGTGCCGGGCAGACTCAAAGCCAGCCGGAAAAGGCGGGGACTGGCCATAGGAAAGATGCCTTTAATACCCCCGGCCTGTGAGCTTAAAGTCTCACTCCACAAAGTGGGCGGAGACGTTTCGTAATTCATCTCCTGATACAGGCGGTTGGACAGAAAATAGGGATACGGTCTGGGCATGGGCGGCGGGGGGATTCTCTTTTCCAGAGCTTCCACCCATCCGGGCTCAAAGAACCTCCGGTAAGCCTGATAGCGGATCTGGTCAACTTTTATTTCACCGGACTTAAAGTCCAGGTTGCGGTCAAACCAGTCGTCCCGGACCTGGGGGCTTTTTTTAAAAACACGGTGATCGTGAAGTTTAATCCAGGCCCTGGTTTCTTCATTCAGAAGATCGGTCTGCCCCCGGCTTTTAAGATCAGCAAAGAAAAGAAAAAAGTGCTCAAACTCCCCGGCCAGAGACTCATCGCCGCCTAAACCGGAGAAAAGGAACTTATAGCCGGTCTGGGCGGCGGCTTTGGCCAGGACATAATGGGCCAGCCAGGTGACCGTAATTATGGGGGCCCGGGTTTTGGCCAAAAGAGAAGAAGTTTCTTTTAATAAATCAGGGGAAGACAGGGACAGGCGGTTTAAGGTCCAGCCTTTATCCTGGATTAGAGCCTTGACCCCCTTCGTTTCGTCGTAAGGACTGTGGGCCTGATCTTTATAAGCCATAAACCAGGTCTCAACGGGCCCTATGATGCTGGCGGCCAGGGAGGCCACGGTGCTGCTGTCCATGCCCGAAGATATACTGAAAGCCAGATTCTCCGGCGACAGGGCTTGTAAGCGCCATCGGACATTTTCTTTGAGCAGGGTTAAATATTTCTGTCCGGCCTCAGAGATATCCATTTTCGAGGCCTCGGGGTCAAAAGTCAGTTTCAGCCAGGGTTTAACTGAAAGTCCGTGACGGTTTATGACCGCGTAATGTCCGGCCGGAATCTGGATAACCCCCCGGTGAAATGTTCTTTGGGGCTCTCGGAAGATATACCGGTAATGGGTGGCCAGAAAATCATAGAAAGTTTCTTCGTTTATGTCCGGCACCCGGCCCAGTAAATTAAAAAGATCGGCCAGAGTAAAAGCCAGGCCCCAGTCTCCCTCAGGAGTTTTGGCCAAAAAGAGAGGTGTGGCCCCGCAGGCGTCCCGGATCAGGATCAGGCTGTCGTCCTCGGGGCGGTAGAAGGCCAGACTTAAATCGGATTCCAAATCGTTTAGGATTTGAGGATCACTGGCCAGGCGGCGAAAGAGATCATGGCAGCTGTCGTCAGTCGGGGTAAAAACGCGGCCGTGGGCTAAAAATATTTCTGGGCCCTGGCCGGGCCTGTATATTCCGGCCCGGTTGTGAATGGCTAAAGACATTGAGTTTCCTCTGGGTTAATGTACTGCTTAATAGGCGGAGCCTATGGGCGCGGCCTGGGGAGAGCGGGCGGACAGAGGTTTAAAGAGAACTTTTTTCCGGGCCAGAAGAGAATAGGTACTGCCCGGCCAGGGCGGAGATACGGCTCCTTTGGGCCGGATGAACAGGGCCCCCATAAGCTTAAAAAAATCAGCTATAAGTTTTACGGTGTTTCCGTAAGGCGTATTGAAATAAGGCCGCCAGACCCCGACAGTCTCCAGACCGTAGGCCGCCAGAACGCTTTGAACAGCCGAAAGAGGCGGATATATCTGATGGAAAGGATTCCACAGGCGGTGTCCCTGGCCGTAGAGCCGGGCAGGCAGAGATAAGGGATTAATAAGTCCGGTAATTAAAATAAGACCCCCGGGAGTGAGGCGGTTTAAAGTACGGTTTAATATTATATCCGGTCTGGGCAGATGGTCTAAGGCCTGGTTAAAAATAAGGCCAGACAGGGGTTTATGAGAAAAATTTAAATTTTCGGCCCACTCTCTGACAACTTCCAGCCCCCGGCTTCTGGCTACCTCGGCTGCCTCCTGATTAGGTTCAATGGCCAGTCTGGAAAAAGAATCGGGGATTAAAGACAGCATTAAGCCGGTTCCGGCCCCTATATCCATGACCAGACCGCCTTTTGGTAAAAAATGATTCACAGCCCTGGCATAGATAATATATTCTTTAAGTCTTTCCTCAGCTCTTTTAACCGGTGAGACCGGGTTATTGTCAGGATCCAAGCCTTCGGCCCACAGTTCCGGCCGGGAGAAATAAGCCTGACACAGTTTCTGGCCCGGATGGGGATTAATCTGCCAGGTTCCGCACTTAGAGCAGGCCACCAGATAAAAATCCCCGGATAAAGAATAAGTCGGGGCGCGAAAAACCAGGCGGGGCTCCAAAGGGCCCTGCCCGCAGAGACGGCAGACGGGAGTATGGGTCAGTTCCACTGCCACAGGCCGGCCCAGTGGTGATTGAAGTCCCGGTCGGTCTCCAGGCTGTGGATGAGCTGATAGCCGGCCTGACGGACAAATAAAGACAGATCATCGGGGTTCTCCACCAGACCCAGACCATATTCCTGCTGACCGGGTTTAAAAAAATGCTGGGAAATAAGAAGGTAGCCGCCCGGCCGGGTTAAGCGGGCCAGTCCCTCCAGGCACTGTCCTAAATTTTCCAGTAAACCCCATACAACCTGCGACAGGATAATTAAATCAAAATTATCCGGCGGCCAGGGACACAGATCGGAGTTAGCCCACCTTAAATCAAAGGCTACATAATCAAGTCTCGTGCCCCGGGAGGGCGGCACCGGTTCACCTATGGGATCGGGCCGGCCGTGACTTCCTGGACCGGACAGCCGGTTGGCGGCTAAAGTTAAGGCAGTAGTCGAGATATCGCTGACCGTGACCGCACATTTATGGTTTTTTTCCCACAGGTGCCGGACAATCTGTTCGGTAAAAAGGCCGTTGCCGGCTCCGGCGTCCAGGGCTTTATTCAAAGGTCCCTGGCAGTAATCCAGGAGGATAACGGCGGCCTTCATATCCAGACGGACGCCTGTTTCTTCAATCCGCCAGGGATCCCGGCAGTTGCGGTACATGGCCTCGTATTCGCCTATGTGAACCCCGTTTACGATAAAATATTTTTCATAGTCATTGGACAGATGGCTTTTGGTCATCCGAATCTTCGGCGCTGCCTGCCCGGCTGAAAGGCCGTTGGGGACGCCGCCTCCTGAAGTTTAGTTAAAGTTAGAAACGAAATATCCGTATCCGTCCGCTCCCTGAATCAGGCGGTCATACTTATGGGTTACGGATAACACTGACCGGCTTATTAAAATTAGAACGCGGGCCGGAAGGATTTTGGCGCTGAACAAGCCTTAAAGCCGCATACGAACCCTTAAAAATGCCGTTACGGGTTGAAAAAGAAGGGCCTTTGGAACCGCTAGCAGAAATGTTTTCCGCAGGCGTCAGGTCCTGACCCGTCTCAAACCTGCCATTGGCTGGTCTTGAACCCCAGACTTCATGAGGGCGGAGATTTTGGAGCCTCCCGCCGCCGGACTGCCTGCAAAAATACAGCAGGGCGGTTACCGCTTCCCTGGTCAGTCCAGGGCTCCTATAAGCCCCCTGTTTTATCCGGGGGTGGCTGACGGTCAGTTTTGAGACTCCGAGAGTCTATTTGGCCCAGGTTTTTATTAAATTGACAGTCAGATTAGCCGCTGACCGGATATTCTTGAGGGAAGCGGCCGGCGATACGGGCAGACTGATTTCCTTTTGGAAAAAGCTCTCCGCTTCGGGAAAAGAGCCGGGCACGTAGCCTAAGGATTTTTGATAATAGGAATGATAATGGATAGGTATAAACATAACACTGGTGCCGATGTTAAGTTCCCTGAGTCTGACGATCAGTTCATCCCGGCTTATTTTTAATCTTTCAGTATTAACTCTTAAAGGATAAAGATGCCACGACGGCTTAGCCCCGCTTCTTTCCCTGGGCAGAATAACCAAATCGTCCAATTCGGCCAGAATTTTAGTCCAAAGGTCGGCCCGAAGCCTCCGGGCCTCCAGCATGCCCCTTAAGCGGCTTAACTGGACCAGCCCTAAGGAGGCCTGAATGTCGGTAAAATTATATTTATAGCCCAGTTCTTCTATGTCGTAAACCCAGGTGCCCTGGGGAGCGTAACGGCCCCAGATGCGCCGGGCGTCGGACAGACCGTAAGCGGACAGTTTCCGGGCCCGGTCCAGTAAAAGGGGACTGGAGGCGGTCAGTAAGCCGCCTTCGCCGGTGGCCAGGTTTTTAGTGGCGTAAAAAGAAAAAGCCGTCATGCCGGGCGGGGCCTGGGGCGGGCGCAGGTCTGGATGTCCTACAGGGAGGTCGCCTAAAAATGTGCCTGTGGCGTGAGCTGCGTCTTCCAGAATATTAAGCTGATACTCTCGGGCCAGGGACCAGAAAGCCGGCAGATCAGCCGGGTGTCCGCCGTAGTGGATCGGCAGCAGGGTCGTAATTTTTACTTTGGAAGCCCGGTGAACAGGCCGGCCGTCGGGGCCGGTAACACACTCGTTTTCTATAAACTCCAGGACCTTTTGGGGATCTAAATTGCCGGTGTCCGGGCTTATGTCGGCTAAAAAAGGACGGGCGCCGCAGTAAATTATGGCGTGGGCTGTGGAGGCGAAAGTCAAAGGCGTGGTTATAACCCCCTCTCCTGGCTTTAAGTTTAAGACCAGTAAGGCCAGGTGGAGAGCTGCGGTACAGGAAGACACGGCTAAAGACGATGGGGCGCCCAGATATTCGGCCATGGCCGCTTCAAATCTTTCGGCTTTCGGGCCGGTTGTCAGCCAGCCGGACTTTAAGGTTCCGGCAATTTCTTTAAGTTCCCTCTGGCCCATCAGAGGCGGGGCAAAGGGCAGGAACCTGGGCAAAGGTGTCAGGGGGATATTTTTTTTACCGGCAGTTAGCATACTGTTTGGCGTAGGGGTCGGGAAACAGGCCCTCTTTTAAAGATTTATTGATTTCTTTAAGACCGTCGGCCAAAGAAAAGCTTGGCTGAAAGTCTAAAATTTTTTGTATTTTTCTAAAACTGACAAAATAGTCCCTTAAATCAGGAACCTGGGGCACGGTTTCAATGACAGTGCCTGGCACGGTTTCGGCTAAGAGGCGGCCTAAAGCTTTGAACTGGATATTTTGGGTGTCGGAGCCGACATTAAATATCTGCCCGGCCACTAATTCCGGCGGAGCGTCCAAAGTCAGCTGAAAGGCCCGGGCCGCATCGGCCACATGGACCATGGGCCGCCACTGCTCACCGGAGAAAATTTTGACTTTTCCCTTTAAAGTGGCCTCTCGGGCCAGAAGATTGACGGCCAGGTCAAATCGCATCCGGGGAGCTAAACCGTAGACCGTGGCCATCCTTAAAACAGTCGGAGAAAATTCTTTTTCAAAGCCTCGGGCTAAAATAGCAGTCTCGGCCCGGGCTTTTAAATCAGCGTACAGTGATATGGGGGACAGAGGGGAGAGTTCGGTCAGTATTTCCTTTTCCCTCACCCCGTAACAGGAATCGGTTGAGGCGAAAATAAAACGTTTGACTCCGGTGGCCCGGGCCGTTTCGGCCAGGTTTAAAGCGGCCAGATAATTGATTTCCAAAGCCTCCTGGGGGCAAAGATTGCAGGCCGGCTCGCCCACTAAGGCAGCCAGTAAAACGGCCTCTTCATGGTCTGCCATAAGACTCCGGACGAGACTTATATCCCGGATATCTCCCTGGATAAAGGAAAAATCAGGTCCGGTCAGACTGAGTTCCTGCCCATGGAGTAAATTGTCCAGAACTGTGACCCGGCGGCCGGTGGCCAGAAGGGTTTTAGCTATCATCTGACCTAAATAACCGGCTCCTCCGGCCAGGAGTGTTCTGTATCTGGGCATAAAAAAGCTGCTCCGGAAAAAAGTGAAAGCAAACAAGTAGCTTTATGAATGACGTTATACGGATGCTGAATTGACATCCTCCCCTGCCTGAAGCCGGAGGATTATCACCTGGCCGGAAACGTCACTCTCCCGGTCTTCTGGGTAGGTTCCGCTTCGCCGGTCGGCTGACGGCTAAACCTCCACCGGCCGTTTCGGCGGCCAGCCCGGCCATCAAAATATTTATAGCGCCGACCGGATCGGCTTTATTTATACAGCCGCTTGCAGGCCTTTGAATTCAGCCTGCGGTTTTACGGTTCTCCTGGGTCTGGTGGCCGCAGACAGGGTATTTCTGGCCGGTGCAATGGGCGGAAATTTGATCAGCCGGCCGCCTCGGTCAGCCCAGCTTGCAGTTCAACAGGGTGATGAATACGGCCCGGCCCTGATCCGGAATAGCTTTGCTGTGACCATTTTTGGCCTTTATTCCTGGACAGGGCTGCCGAGGGCACTGCACCCAGAACGATCCCGACCATGGAACCGTTATAAAGGACCGAAATGACGCCCTCAACCTTCGTTCGGCTGGAAATGCAGAAATTGCCAGCCTCAATTGTTACAGTTAGGTTCTTAGGCTGGCCGTTAACAGGCTGACTTGGGCTGTTTGAATCATACAATGGGTTTCCTCAACTGGAAACTGTTCGGGCTCGGGAACCAAAAGGCCTCATCCTGACTTTTCCGGCGAAAATGGGGAAAATCAGCCCGTTGGCCAGGTAATTTATAAAGGCCGGATCAGGATCTCTTAAGCTCTGCCGCCGCTTCTGAGCAGGCGCCTTTTTGAGCCAAGCCGGATCATTTTTCCGTCTGGCCGCATGCTGGCCAAGTCATCACAGGTATAGAGCTTCTCCCCTTTATTTCAGCGCTTTTTCGTTAGGCCGGCGGCTTGTTACAAGCAAAACGGCGAAATCCGGCAGTTGGCTTGTCAATTTTCTGGCTTTTTGGCTGGGTTTTTTAGCATACTTTATAGCTCATGCGAATTGTCGCCGTGGCTTCTTTTGAGAGGAAGCCGGTATTTAGCAGCCGGTGATCTTAGAACAGATCCATGATAATTGGTCTATGGAAAATGTCAAGTAAATAAAGGACAGCAGGCCTTTCCTTTTTCAGGATGCACGTTCATTTGGTTCAGATCACGAAATACTGCCCAGCGTTTTCTCCAAAACGGTTTTAGATGACTGGCGGCCTGCTTTCATCTCTGTCTGGGTTGATTTTTAATCAGAACTCGTGAAATTTGAAGGTGATGGATCGTGATCATCTGACTGTCCGCTACATGCCGAAAGTTGCTGTATCTTCTCTGGCCGATAGTCTGGAAGGAGTTTCCAGTCAGCTGGCTGGCCGAACAGTTAGCCGATCCTGAGGAGAAAATTTGGGGACAGTCTCCGCAGTCTCCCGGTTATTTGATTCGGCCGGCAGCTGGTGAGGAGTACCAATTACAATTTTACGCCGTCTGTCGCCCCGATTCCGTTCGGAACGCGCCTTATATCCCCGGCCTGACGGTCGGAGTTTTACGGCGATCTGTATAAAAATTTGGTATACAATAAATAAGACCTGACAGGAGGGAAGCTTGACCGAGACTCTCTTAGCGGAAGTTATGGCCTGTGAAGTGGCTGTAGACGCCCCGGCCCCCAATCTCTACACGTACCTTTTGAATCCAGAGTTGGATATAAAAGTCGGCCAGATGGTTCAGGTGCCTTTTGGCAGCCGGGATTTGGTGGGCTATGTCATGAGTGTGGGGCCGGCTGCTGGCCGGGGGCCTTTTAAAACGGTCCGGAAAATATTAAAAGAGACTCCTTTGTTCGGACCGGAATTTTTGCCTTTGGTCCGGTTCGTCTCCCAGTACTATTTCTATCCCATCGGTCTGTGCGTCAAAGAGATTCTGCCCGGAGGCCTGGCTCCTAAGTTCAAAGGTCTGGTCGGTCTGGCCGAATTGCCCGTGGAAACAGACCCAAGGTATGAAAAGGAGCCTTTTAGGACTTTAGCCGGGTTGTACCCGGAAAAAAAAGCCTTAAGCTGTTTTAAGGACCGTTCGGAAATCTACCGTTTAATCCGGGCCGGGCTTTTGACCTTGGAATGGGTTACCGAAACCAGGGGCGTGGATTTTAATACCGAGTGGTGGCTTTGGGCGGCAAAAGAGCCGACCGAGCCCCGGCCTTACCTGGGACCCAAGCAGAAAGCTATGTGGGAGATGATAGTCGGATCGCCGCCGCTGCCTATGAGCCACTTCCGGAATTTTTTTACGGACGCTTTAGCCAAAGCCAGAAGCTTAAAGGAAAAAGGTTTAATTGAGCTGGAGAGAAGGATTAAGGACCGAGATGATCCGAACCGACCGGTTGAATATCAGGGGGTTAAAGTTGAAAAACTGACCCAGGAGCAGGAGGCGGCTTTAAAAGCCATAAGTTCCGGTTTGGATGAGACTTTGGCCAGCGGTGAGACCCAGGGCTTTCTGTTATTCGGGGTCACCGGCAGCGGTAAAACCGAGGTCTATCTGCGGGCGGCCGAAAAAGTTCTGGCCAAAGGCCGGGGCGTCCTGTGGCTGGCTCCGGAGATTGCTTTAACGTTAGGTTTGGAAGGCCGGTTAAAAGACAAGTTCCCGGAAGAAAATATCTCTGTCCTCCATTCGGCTTTAACTCCCGGACAGCGCCATGATCACTGGCTGAAACTGGTCAAAGGGGAAAGCCGTCTGGTCTTAGGGGCCAGAAGTGCCGTCTTTGCCCCGGTTATAAACCCGGGTCTGATTATCGTGGACGAAGAACACGACGGGGCTTTTAAACAGGGGGACGGTTTAAGGTACCACGGCCGTGATTTAGCCGCCTGGCGAGCCAGAGCCCAGGGGGCAGTCCTAATTCTGGGCTCGGCTACGCCGTCTATGGAAAGTTATAAAGCGGCCGGGGACGGTTATTTGACTTTATTGAAATTAAACACCCGTCCTGGCGATTCGGTCCTGCCTCCTGTCTACCTGGTTGACCGGCGCAATGAAGGCCGGGGCCGGGCCCCTTTGTCAGCGGAGTTGGCCGAAAGCTTGAACCAGACCCTAAAGAGCGGCGATCAGGCTTTATTGTTTTTAAACCGGCGGGGACTGGCCAACCTGCCTTTGTGTCTGGCCTGCGGGGAAACCCTTAAGTGCCCCCACTGCAGCCTGTCTTTAACTCTCCACGGCCACGGCTATGACGTAGGGGAGATAGAGGAAATTAATAAAGATAATCCGGGCACTTTAGTCTGTCACGGCTGCGGTTATAAGTCCTACCCGCCCCGGGCCTGCCCGGCCTGCGGTTCACCTTTGGTCCGCTATCTTGGGGTGGGTACGGAAAAACTCCACAGACTGGTAGAAGATGACTATAAAGTCAGCGCCATAAAACTGGATTCCGACAGTGCCGGACGCCGGGGCGGTCTCAAGAAAGTTCTGGAGAGTTTTAGTCTGGGGGAGGCTAGAGTATTGGTTGGAACTCAGATGGCGGCTAAGGGCCATGATTTTCCGGGCCTGACTTTAGTCGGGGTGGTGGAGGCCGATGTGGGTTTAAATATTCCTGATTTTCGGGCCGCCGAAAAGACATTTCAGCTTTTATCCCAGGTTTCCGGCCGGGCCGGTCGGCGGGACCGACCGGGGAAGGTCTTAATTCAGACCCACAATCCTGAACATTACGCCCTGAAGGCGGCTCAGGAGCATGACTACGAAGGCTTTTACGAACAGGAAATAGTCTTCCGCCAAAATTTACGCTATCCGCCCTATGGTAAAATGGCTTTAATACGCCTGTCCGGACCGGAAGCCAATAAGACTGAGGAATTGGCCGAAGAAGCCGGTCAGGTCGGCCGTTGTGTTGTGGAAAGACTTAAGACTTCGGGCCTGGAGATACTGGGTCCGGCTCCGGCGCCTGTCTCGAAACTTAAAGACCTGTATATTTTTCAGCTTCTGGTCCGGTCCGACGATCATCTGAACCGTTACCGTCTGCTCATCAACTGGCTGCCCAGACTGAGAAAGAGCTTGCCGAAAAATATCATTTTAACAGTGGACATTGATCCCTACAGTCTTTTGTAAAACTTTTTTTTTCACGGGTGACTTCCGGTTTTTGCCCAAAGGGCCGGATTTTTTTGACTCAGGCCATTGGCGGGAAAAATGGCCTCAAACAGTTATCCCGGTGAAGGCTGAAAATCCTGGCTGTGGCGAGAAATAAGCCGGCCTCGCCAAAAGTCCGCTTTTTAAAGAAGTGCATTTATAATTATTTGATATCATTATCTTTTTTAAATTCGACTTCTGGAAAAAGGGATTTTATGAAGATATCAAATAAAATTTAATGTTTAATAACAAGTAAACATTGAATAAAAAATAATTATAATAAAATAATAGGTGATTATTTATTATATATTAGATTTTATAGCCTGAATTATAGAATCGAAAAAATATATAAATAATTTATATATTTTTTTAATAACTATATAAAATAATAAAAATACCACTAATTAATTTGGTATTAGGGTGTTTAAATTTGTTTAATTGCCATGTTAGAAGCTTCAAAGTTTTTTAATATAGCAAGATATAGGAAATAAAATTTAATAGATTTAAAGAGGTTAATTATAATGATTTTTTTAGGCAAAGATGCCTCTTTTAGCAGGCTGTCTGCCTTGTTTTTCTGTTTTGGCTTCAGCCCAGCCATGTGTCTGCTGCTGAGAGACTTCACTAATAAATTGGAGCTGAGGAAGCAATTAGCCATTGGTCTAAAATTTACAGGAAACATTGGGGACTGGTCATCAATTTCCCAGGTCAAACCAGATCTCTTACAGTTCCATGTTTAAGCTGGATAGATTGACCTTAGTAATTGGCTATTAATTTAGTAATAAACTTATTTACTAGCACTAATTAAACTCTTAAGACATAAAATAATCTTGACAATTCACTGCTATTATTAATATTAGTATTAGTATTAGTATTAATAAATATATTATATTGCTGAATAAGATCTTTATATTTTATTTCAAATGTTTTTACTCTGATTTCAGCCTTGTTAGCCCTAGCTTCAGCTTTTTTCCGGTCAGCCGCTTCCTTTTTCGCTTTAGCATCAGCCTCCATCTTTGACTGGTTGAACATTTGATGCAGATCCAAAGTTAAACGCCCAATTTTGCCGCCTTCACTAAGATTGTATAGAAGATGAGTATTGAAATAAACAGCAGACATGAAGTATATGTCGTGAGAAAAATTTTCACATAATTTCCTGTCAGTGTTATCTGGCTAAGAACATCAACCGTTTTTGTGAAAAGATCATTAAAAGATTCATGAGAATCAAATTGATCTGCTAAAGTGAAAAGAAGACCTGAGACCAAATAGTCACAGCCGGTTAATCTGCTGACCCCATCACTATATTTTTTGTATACGCCGGCAGGTATTTTTCCCACCTAAGTCCGCTAAAAACAAGTCAACAGGCATAAAATATTGGTTTAAATTATGAAGAGCTAGATTTTTTTAACCTTAGAACTCTTTTTAGGTGGAAAATATAATATAACAGTAAAAACATCACGATCAGGATATTTTGCAATAACTTCCAATCCATGTATAGCGTCTCTGACGACAACATGACGATTTCTGTTGGTCTCAAATTCAGTATAAATTATTAATTTACCGCTATATTCAGTAAATAAGTCTATATTTACTATATTTTTGCGGAAGCCTGCAAATTCTCTTGATAATGGGCCAATATAAGCATTTTTAATATTCAGGTCAAAGTAATCGTTCAATAAAAGGGTATACCCTTCGCCATGCGACTCCCAAAGACTTTTTATACAGGCATCATTGTGATCATGAACTGGACTGCAGCTGAAAAAATGTATCGCACTCTTTATGGCCAGCTCTCTAGCCGATATATTATATGTGACTTTGAAGAACTTTTATCTCACTTAAACTTCTAAACTTCCTAATCTTGAGGCAGATTTTAAGGTTCAGTCAGTCTGAGCAAAAATAGAACTGGCACAAAATATTATCTCAATACTGTCAAATTTAGGGCAAATATTCAACTCTAATTTAGTTTTATCATTGATTACGGTAACTTTTAACTGCCATAATGAGTCATCATACCATGGTTCGCAACCCACATCAAGCATACGTATTTTTTCCTCACCGTACCAAATCCCTGACACAAGTGATTCTGACCGGCCTTTAGTCTGAAATTGCCTGCTATAAGACGTTAGTCTTACTTTAAAACCCCAGACTGCGGCGCCGTCAGAAATATTTATTTTCACTGCCCGGCCGGGTTGAAGCCGGCTGAGTCTCAAATGAGTTTTAGTTTGTTTCCTTCAAGCAGACGACGTAACAGCCCAGCGGCAGCGGCTAGGATTTGGATATGCCGGGGAAACTTTTTTTAGTCCTTAATTTATGGCCGTATGTTATTAGCTCAAACCGGGAATTTAGGTTTTGAATGACCTTCAGAGACTTCGGGACCGGGATTGGGGATAAAAAAGACTTGCTTTTTAGTTTACGTTAATTCATAATTGACAAGTTTTTTTCCGGAGGATAGGACGGATGGTCAAGATAGCCCCTTTTAAAGGGTATGTGTATAATCCCGATGAAATAGCTTCACACGGAGGCTTGTTGACCTCACCGCCTTATGATGTGCTGACCCAGGCCCAGAAGGATGGGTACCACCGAAGTCACCCCCATAATTTTCTCCATCTGGATTTAGGGCCAGTGCTGCCAAAGGATAAAGACCCTTTAGCCTGGCACACCCGCTCGGCTAAACTTCTAAAAGAATGGCTCCGGGAGAAGGTTTTAATCCGCCAGAAGCAGCCGGCCATTTTTTTGATCGATACCGACTGGATCCATCCGGTGTCCGGCCGGAAACAGACCCGCCACGGCCTTATGTGCCTCATGAGGCTGGTTAAGCCCACCAAAGCCTCTGATGTCAGACCTCACGAAAAGACATTCAGCTACCATAAGCAGGAACGTCTGGCTTTAATGGAAAAGACCGGGGCCCAGTTAAGCCCGGTATTTGGTTTTTTTCCGGATCAGGACAGCCAGATTTTAAAGACCATGTTTGACTATTCCCGGACTGACCCCGATATCTTCATCGCCGAAAGATCGGGTCTTGTTCACTCGGTCAGCTTTCTTCAGACCCCGGAGACGGTCGGCCATCTTGTACGGGCCATGGCCGAGAAGACGGTTTATATCGCCGACGGCCATCACCGGTATGAAACGGCCTTAAATTACTCGGAAATGGTCAAAAGCTCTTTGGGCGGTCAGGTCGATGAATATTCGGCCATTAACTATGTCATGGTCTACCTCTGTCCTATGAGCGACCCGGGTTTATGCATCCTGCCGACCCACAGGCTTTTAAATCATCTGGATATGTCCAATGAGGCCGTTTTGGAGGCCTTGTCGCCTTTGGCTGAGATAAAAGAGTATCCCTTTGGCCCTGGAGGGGAAAAAACGGCCCGCAGGGTTTTGTCGGCCAAACTGGCTGAAGATAATAAAAAAGGCCTGTCGGTCTTTGGGTTGTACCTGTCCGGAGCCAGAAGCTGCTATTTGCTTAAAGTCCGGGAGCGGATCAAGCAGTCCTTGGTTGAGGCCAGTCCCGAGTCCAAGGAACTGGTAGCTCTGGATGTCAGCATTCTGACTCAGGTTATTTTTCTTCAGGGTCTGGGTCTTTCGGAAGAAGATATGGACCGGCCCGAACTCATCAGCTACATTTCTTCCACCACTGAGGCCATTCGGGGGGTTACCTCCGAGCAGGTCCGGGCGGCTTTTTTGGTTAACCCGACCACAGTGGAAGAGATCCTGAAAGTGACTGAGGAAGGGCTGGTCATGCCCCGGAAAGCCACTTACTTCTATCCCAAGGTCTCTAACGGACTGGTGGTCAATCTCCTTGATCCCTCGGAAATCATCAGCGCCCCTCTTATCAGATAACAGCCGGACGGTTTTAAAAGCTCCGGCTAAGATAAATCTGTCCTTAAAAGTTCTGGGCCGACGGCCGGACGGCTTCCATGAACTGGTTAGCCTCATGGCTGCTGTTTCTTTGGCCGACGAGATTATTTTAGCCGGGGCCGAAGAGGACCGCATAACATTTGACTGTCCCTGGCCGGTTGATGAGGGTTTTCTGGACCAAAACCTGGTCATGAGAGCAATTAAGGGCTTCAGAGCCGTGACCGGTCAGCCCGGTTTTCTGTCAGCCCATGTTATTAAAAATATTCCCTTAGGCGCCGGTTTAGGCGGCGGCTCTTCGGATGCGGCGGCAGTTTTAAAGCACTTGAACAAAAACGGGGTTCTTTCGCCGGCCGAATTACAGGCTCTGGCCCTGGATTTGGGTTCGGACGTGCCGTTCGGTTTAGGGCCGCCTCTGGCTGTGGCCCGGGGTCGAGGCCAGACTATAAGCCCCTGGTCCGGCCCTCTCCCCCCTCCCTACGCAGTTTTGATCAACCCCGGCTGTCACCTGTCCACCGGTCTGGTTTTCCGGAAATTAGGGTTGACAAAGGAATTTTGGCGTAATAATCTTAGCCCAGATTTAGACAGGAATGTTCCGGAAATTGGGCAGAACGATCTTTTAGCTCCGGCTTTAGCTCTTTGTCCCGGACTTAAGGAAGTGATGGCAGCGGCGGCCTCGCTGGGCGGAGAGGCTTATGGTCTTTCCGGCAGCGGACCGACCTTTTGGATCCTTTTTGGCCGGGAACAGAAAGCTTTAACGGCCTTAGAAGAGGTCAGGGGTTTAAATACAGGTTGGTGGATAACTTTTAGCCGACTGATTTTAGCCAATTAATTTTTAGCCTGGGCCCTATTTTTAATTATTCCCAAGCGGGCTGGCTGTAATGGCCATTATTACCTGTGCGGCCGAAATTTCTGACCAGGCCAGTTTTTGTATTAATTGCGGCCATCCTATGAAGGATCAACCGGCCGAGATTCCCCAAATCCCAGAGTTAAATAAAAAATTCCTGACCGGCCCGTTTTTACCGGAGCTTCAGGCTTACGAGACCAAGACCGAACCGGAGGCTAAAAAGTCCGGCTGTTCGGGCTGCTTGTTAAATTTTCTTGGCTCATTGATCGCGGCTGGCTTATAGTTTACTGTATTCTGCAATTTGCTGACACTGGTATAAACCCTCTAGCGCCTCTGGAACAGGCCAAAAAACTCGGCCGGGAGCTTCTGTCAGACACCACGCCCTGCGATGACGGTCAGGCAATTCCGGTTTAAATGACATGCTCAGAAAGGCTATAGTCGAAAGAAGCGAGGAAGTAAGCCCGTTCAAAACCGTCTCAAACCTTAAACTGGATTATTTTCGGACTGCTGGTGCCAGTAAAGATGCCGGTATGTGCCGGTGTTCTGTTCAGGTGTCAGCGGATGTGGGTATTGACAGCTGTACCCGGGATGCTGGCTGCACCACTCACAAGTCTGAAACCGGCAAGGGGACCGCTGTTAAGATATCCGGGGAAGAAATGTTTAAGTTTTTCGCCGGCCTGGCATTTATCTAGATTTATATATTGTTTATATGTAAAATACAATAAAAAAGCCATAATAGTCGTTTTTGTTTTGGAAGCATTTAAGTCTCCTGGCTTTGCTTGACCGGGACGTTTGAATTTTTTTTGAGATTATTAAAAAATCTACTATAATGGCCCGTTGCGGGTTTTAGGACTTTTGGGGCGTCGTCAAGTGGCTAAGACACAGGGTTTTGGTTCCTGCATTCGAAGGTTCGAATCCTTCCGCCCCAGCCAGTTCAAATCCCTGGCCGTGATTTCGGGGCCAGGCCTTTAGGATTCGGTCGGCGAGGCGTTTATGCTTAAGGGTAATCCGGGCTTAAGGATTTATGATGCCTAACGATATAGTGGTAATTTCAGGGAACTCGAATTTAGAGCTGGCCCAGGAAATTAGCGAAACCCTCTGGCAGCCGTTGGGTGAGGCTCAGGTCAAGCGTTTTTCCGACGGCGAGATTTTAGTGGAAATCGGGGAAAACGTCCGGGGCCGGGATACTTTTGTGATTCAGTCCACCTGCGCCCCAGTCAACGATAACCTGATGGAGCTTCTATTAATTATAGACGCTTTGAAAAGAGCCTCGGCCCGCCGGATTACCGCAGTTATCCCTTATTACGGTTATGCTCGCCAGGACCGGAAAGCCGCGCCTCGCGTGCCGATTTCGGCCAAACTGGTGGCTGATCTTTTAACCGCCGCCGGGACGACCAGGGTTCTGGCAATGGATCTGCACGCCGGTCAGATTCAGGGTTTTTTTAATATTCCGGTCGATCATCTGTTTTCGGCTCCAGTTGTCTTGGCCTACCTAAAAGAGATTGGCACCGAAAATATTGTTTTAGTCTCCCCTGACGCCGGCGGAGTGGAAAGAACCCGCTATCTGGCTAAACACCTTTCGGCGCCTCTGGCTATTGTCGATAAAAGAAGGGAAGCGCCCAACGTGGCTAAGGCCATGAATATAATCGGGGATGTCAAAAACAGAAGAGCCCTCATCATAGATGATATGATAGACACGGCCGGCACCCTGACTCAGGCGGCTGAGGTCATCATGGACCTGGGGGCTGAAGAAGTCATGGCCTGCTCCACCCATCCGGTCTTCTCCGGTCCGGCTATTGAGCGGATTAAATGTTCGGTTTTAAAACAGGTTGTGGTCACCAATACCATTCCCCTGTCCCCGGCCGGCCGAGCGGTGCCGAAAATTAAAGTATTATCGGTAGCCAAACTTTTGGGCGAGGCTATCAGAAGAATCCATCATGAGGATTCCATAAGTTCACTATTTGTTTAGGGACTATCCGTTATATTTGGAGGACCGATCATGGGTCTCAGCACTACCTTAATTGCCAAGCCCCGTCAGGCGGACGGCAAAAATAATGCCCGGCGTTTACGGGCCGGCGGCCTTATTCCGGCTGTTTTTTACGGGAATAACGATAAAACCCAGTCCATATCCCTGGATTATCTGGAGTTTAAGAACGCCTTTACCCGTTCCGAGGGCAACCGTTCCCTTTACACTTTGGCGGTGGAAGGTCAGTCTCCTCAGCCGGTTTTACTGAAAGACACCCAGATCAATCCTTTAAGTCGGCGCCTTATTCATCTGGATTTTCTGCGCATTGACCCCCAGAAACCCATTTCGGTGGAAGTGCCTTTAGTTTTAGTGGGCCGGCCCCAGGGCGTTGAAAAGGGCGGTCAGCTCCAGCAAGGGGAAAGGGAGATTACCGTTTCCGGCCTGCCGGAGAGCATTCCTTCTTTGATAGAAGCTGATGTAACCTCTTTAGGTCTGGGTCAGACCATGCACCTTTCCCAGGTAAAACTGCCCGATGGTTTAGCTTTGGTGAAGACCCCCGATCTGCCGGTGGCCGTCGTCGCCGTTCCTAAGGGTTTGAAGTCTGAGGCTGAAGAGGCGGCTAAAGCCGCCGCAGCTCCTGTTCCGGCCGCTGCCCAGGCCAAAAAAGATGACAAGAAAAAATAAATCTTTAGCTTAAAACAGCGAAAAGGAGGGCCTGATGTCTGATTTTTTAGAATTAGCCGCTCACCGTCAGAGTTGCCGGACTTTTTCCGGAAAGCAGGTGGAACACGACAAGCTGGTCAAGTGTATTGAGGCCGCCCGTTTAGCTCCCTCCGGCTGTAACGCTCAGCCCTGGAAGTTTGTGGTGGTGGAAGACCCCCTGGTGGTGCCGGAAGTGGCTAAATGTACGGTTCAGCTGGGTGTCAATGAGTACTTGGCCCAGGCCGGGGCTTTTATCGTGGTTCTGGAAGAACACGCCAAACTCATGCCCAAGCTGGCTGCCATGCTGGACAGTCAGTACTTTGCCAAAGGCGACTTAGGCGGGGCGGCTTTGAGTATCTGCCTTGAGGCGGAATCCCTGGGTCTGGCCACCTGTATGGCCGGACTGTACGATCGGCCCAAACTGTGCCAACTGCTGGATTTGCCGCCGGATCAAAGATTTTTTTTAGTAATTGCCGTTGGCTATGCGGTTAAAGACGAGGTCAGGCCAAAAATCCGCAAGCCACTGGATGAAATTGTAAAATTTGTCTGACGGACTGCCCTTATGGAAATTAAGTCAGCCCCCCGAGTAACCCTCGGGGGGTTTTGTTTTTAGGCCCCAGTTTTATAATTTAGCCTCCAATTAAGTTCATAACGAAAGTCAAAAAACTGCAGAAAGCTTAAAAGCGTTTCCAACGACCCCAAAACCCGGCAATTTTACGGCAGGGCCCTCTGACCGGTTTCGGAGTTCAGGGACGGACGCCTGTTAGCGGAAAGTGTTTTTTCTTCTAAACATCTTGTCTGCTCCCGGAAATCTTCTGGGAGCCTGTCGGATTATGGGTTTTTAATCCTCGAAGTTGTTGGTTTTACAAGATTTTTCCGACAGACGGCTTAGAGAAATATTCAATGAATTCAAGAGTTTAGCACCATAACCCGACAGCCTCCTGGGTTTTTCCGTAAACCCAGGTATGCTTTTTATGTCAGATTCTTGGAACCCATTAATGCAGGTATAAGAAAATTATCTGTATTTTCTAATTTATACTGGGCGGTTGCCTTGGTCACGGAAATTTCTCTGTTCTGAACAGGAAAAGTCCGCTGGGGAAAGATGTTTTCCAAAAAAGACGCAGGTCTGGGGGAGAAAAATTTACGATATTGATTATCTTTTTTTATTGGAGATATTTTTTCCAATAAAGCGTTTTGCATAAATAATACATTGTTGTATTAAAAAAACACTTTAATATATCATAAAAAGTTATTTATTTTATAAAATTAAAAATTTACTATTAAAAATAATTAGATATTAATAGCTATTTATATTATTTTTGAATATATTATTATGGTTAGTTTGGATTATAATTATATTTCAAAAAACAGACCGGAATCTTAAATTAGCGATTATAAAAACCGGCTCAACGGGAGGCTAGTTGTGGAAAAATTTTTGGCCGGCCTTGATTTTTAGAAATGAATGATATATAAGAATATATTATGGCAGTAATTAAAAATGCCTATCAATGATTATTTTGCCAAAAGCCTGGGACGTATTAAAATTTTATGAAGTCTTATTCAGCCAAAAGGAAACCAAGTTCAAGACAACTCATTATAGCACTAAGAGGTTCTATAAGCAATGATCTATTTTCGAAGACCGGCTGGAATGTTTTTCAGTCTGCCTAATATCAATGGTTGAGCAGGTCATTGCCTGCCGAATTTTACTTGAGTCGGAGACTATTGGCTGGAGAGTAAATATTTTAAATGTCAATATTTATTGTTAAGTCATTTTATTGACTGAAAACAGTAAATATTAACTGTTGATTGCGCTTTACAAAACACTGAACCGAAAACTGACATAAAAGGATTGTATTTTTTTAGGCTAAAAAAGTCAGGGAATTTTTTTGTCCTAAATTCGGGGGGTTAAGGTTTGAAATCAGAAAATCAGGCCGGAGACGGGGAAATATAATTAAATATATTAAGATTAATAATTTCTATAATAATATTTTATTATAGTTAGTTTGGTCTGAACCCAGACCAATAGTTCTGTACGGAGGCAAAATTTAAGATGAGTGTGGTAAAAAGTTCAGGGGAAATTATGGAAGGCGCCATCAATATTGGCGTGGCCAAATCTAAGATGACGTTTAAGAGTCAGATGATTCTGGCTCTGTTGGCCGGGGCTTATATCGGCTTTGGTTCGGTTATGGCCATTAAAGTGGCCGGAAACATGCCGGCCGATGTCTGGGGATCGATGGTCAGGCTGGTTTTCGGCGGGGTTTTCCCGGTTGGATTACTGATGGTTTTACTGGCCGGGGCAGATCTTTTTACCGGCGACTGTCTTTTTATGCCAGGAGCTTTAGTCCATCGGCAAATCAATGTTTCAAAATTTTTCCGGATTTTGATTCTGAGCTTAATCGGAAATTTCATCGGCTCGGTTCTGGTGGCTTGGTTAAGCTATAAAGGTGCTATCTTGATGGACGGCTCGGACGAAACAGGCAGGGCCATGGCCAATTACGCTGTGTCCATAGCCAACGGCAAATGTACCCTGGCCTGGGATGTGGCCTTTTACCGGGGTATTCTGTGTAACTGGCTCGTTTGTCTGGCCATATACATGAGCTTATCGTCAACCGACGGCATCTCCAAGGCCGTTTTGATGTGGCCGCCCATCACGGCCTTTGTGACTATGGGCATGGAGCATAGCGTAGCCAACATGACTTTTGTGCCTCTGGGCATCTATATAGGGTCCGATCCAGCCTATATGGCCGGAACCGGCGCCTTGGCCCTGACCGCCAGCTGGAGCGGTCTGATTGTAGATAATCTTATCCCGGTCGTCCTGGGCAATTTTGTCGGCGGGGCTCTTTTTGTGGGTGCGCTCTACTATTGGTCTAACAATTTGTCAGCTAAAAGAGGCCAATAAAATCTAAGTTAGGACTAATTAGTCAAGTGGCCGCTGTCCCCTTGACTAATTTTTTATTTTAGGATTATTTTTTCCTTTTAACTTCAAAAAGTTCTGCTATAATCAGAGCTACAAAAAATCCCGGTCCGTTGTGGTCGTTTTGGATTAAGAGTTTAGCCGGCCATTAGAATCTGTATTAGTCAGTTTTTATTGATATTGATTTATTTTGGCCGCCTGGCCGATTAATCCCTTTTTTCGCGGGCTTGCTGCGAAATAGTGTCCTGGGGTTACCCCTGCCAAGGTAGCCCGGAGGACGGATTTTTCACGCCCGGCCGTTGATGAACCCCTGGTTGGGCGCTAATTTACCATCCAATTAAAATGGAGGAACTTTCTTATGGCATTGAATTGGCAGGACTATACCGCCAAAGGCGCCAAGGACTATGAAATTGCCGAGGCGGCTGAGAAACAGTTGATCAAGATCAAGGATATCGCGGCCAAGATCGGCCTGACCGATGACGAGGTTCTCCCTTACGGCCATTACATCGCCAAGATCGATTACGCTCGGGCTTTAAACCGCTTAAAGGACAAACCCGACGGTAAGTACATTGATGTGACCGCCATCACCCCGACGCCTTTGGGCGAAGGGAAATCCACCACTACCATGGGTCTGGTCCAGGGTCTAGGCGTCCTAGGTAAGAGCGTGACTGCGGCTATCCGTCAGCCTTCCGGCGGCCCGACCATGAACATCAAAGGGTCTGCGGCCGGCGGCGGCATGAGCCAGTGCGTGCCCCTGACTCCCTTCTCTCTGGGACTGACCGGCGATATCAATGCCATAATGAATGCCCATAATCTGGGTATGGTGGCTTTGAACTCACGTATGCAGCATGAGCGGAATTATGATGACGCCACTTTGACCAAGAGGGGCTTGAAGAGGCTGGATGTGGACCCCACGAAAGTGGAGTTCGGGTTCATCATGGACTTTGCGGCTCAATGCCTGCGTAACATTATTATTGGTCTGGGCGGCAAGCAGGACGGCTATTTGATGCAGTCCAAATTCGGTATTGCCGTCAGCTCGGAAATCATGGCTATCTTAGCTGTGGCCTCTGACTTAAAAGACCTCCGCGAGCGCTTAGGCCGGATCGTGGTGGCCTATGACAAGAAAGGCAATCCCGTTACAACCAGCGATCTGGACGTGGCCGGGGCCATGACCGCCTGGATGGTTGAGGCTTTAAATCCCAACCTGCTGCAGACTCTGGAAGGACAGCCCTGCTTTGTCCACGCCGGTCCCTTCGCCAACATCGCCATCGGACAGAGTTCCATCGTAGCCGATCGTCTGGCTCTGAAGCTGGCCGACTACCACGTCACCGAGTCAGGTTTTGCGGCTGACATCGGCTTTGAGAAGTTCTGGAACCTGAAGTGCCGTTATTCGGGCCTGATTCCCAACGCCGCTGTCATCGTGGCCACGGTCAGGGCTCTGAAGTGCCACGGCGGCGCTCCCATTCCGGCTCCCGGCAAGCCTCTGCCCGAAGAGTACAAAATACCCAATGTGGCCCAGGTGGAAAAGGGCGTAGAGAACCTTCTGCACCATGTCAAAGTGGTCAAGAAGTCCGGTATCAGCCCCGTCGTCTGCATTAACTCCTTTGTCACTGACACTAAAGAAGAGATCGAAAAGATTAAGAGCATGTGCGTGGCAGCCGGCGCCAGGGTGGCCGTGTCCGACCACTGGCTTAAAGGCGGCGAAGGGGCCAGGGATCTGGGCGAAGCCGTTATTGACGCCTGCAATGACAAGCCTGACTTCAAGTTCCTCTATTCTCTCGATCAGCCCCTTAAGGAAAGGATTGAGATCATTGCCAAGGAAGTCTACGGCGCTGACGGAGTGGATTACAATCCTGACGCCGCTAAGAAACTGGAAGGCTTCCAGAAAGATCCTAACACAGCCAAGCTTGGTCTGTGTATGGTTAAAACTCACCTGTCGCTGGCCGACAATCCCCAGATTAAGGGTGTGCCCAAAGGCTGGAAATTGTTTGTCCGTGACGTTTTGATCTACGCCGGAGCTGGATTCGTGGTGCCCGTGGCCGGAGCCATCACCCTGATGCCCGGAACCGCCTCTGACCCGGCCTATCGCCGGGTGGATGTGGATACCGCTACCGGTAAGGTTAAGGGACTGTTCTAGTCTTTTAACGTTAAGACCTTATTTGGCCCGGCTGAACTTATTGGTTCGGCCGGGTTTTTTCATTTTGGCAGTATTAGCTTTATAAAGTAAGCCAACTTCAAGTGGCTCAGATTTTGGCGTTTGATTGAGATATGACTCTGGAATAAGCCGGGTGGGGATCTGATGACCGGAAGCGGTGCATCGCAGGCCGGCATCTGAAAATAATAAAGGGTTCGGACGTCATTTTTTTTCTGGTCCTGGGTTGATAAGGAAAAGCTGTCGCTGGAAATCTAAATGCTGTCCAAAATAAAAGAATGTCTGGGATTGTTTTGGTCTCGAAAGATTAAAAGGTAAAGCTTAACACAACGATGTATTTTTAAATTTTTTTCCAATACTTTTTTAGCCTATCAGGCAGCCATCCCAATGACCGTAGTCAATTTTTTCTTGGTGTGAGAGCTGAATGAAGCAGCCGCAGAATATAATAAACCGTAATTCCCGGTTTTTTTGGGGGCTACATAATTATTACATGGAAACCCGTCGTGCCTTAAACCACCTCCCTCATAACTGGATGCGGTTCAGCAAGCGGTACTCTTCCTTAGCCATTGCTGCCAGTTGGCATTCTCCTTTTAGTTTTAGCGGCGGCAGAGCTTCCTGCTCCTGCAGAAGCAGCGCCACGAATTGCGGCCTTCCTGCCGCCATTGCCAGCAGGTCTTCCCCTTTTAAGTTTAACTGACAGACTTCCATCAGAAGCGCCGCTACGAATAGGGGCCTTCTTGCCATGGCCTGCCGGTTGGCCTTTTGCAGGCTTAACCTCAGGGCTTCCTGCAGAGGCAGACCTGCGAATTGGAGCTTTCCTGCCTTTGCCAGCTGGCCTCCCTTTTTTAAGCTTATCTCCTGGTTTCTTAATGGAGGCCGTTTTGTCAGACTGTGCGATTTTGGAGTCTCCGATTTTTAGCGGTTCAGAACCAGCTGGACAGGCGTATTCCGATTTTTTAGCTTTACTGCCTTTAGGCCTCCCCCTCTTCCGCTTGGATACGCCAGTATTTTTTCTGACGAATTCCTCATCATAACCGTTGAATTGGACTTGGAGAAATTTTATGCAAACGATTACAGTCCAATGTACAGGTAAATATAATTATATTAATCTTTCAACTTCATATTGGGATACTAAAGTATAATTGTATTTAAACAATAAGGCTAATATTGGAAAATTAGATTCCTAAAAGGTAAAATTTAATGTTTATTTTTAAGTATTAAAATAAATATTCATATTAAATTATTCACTTTAAAAGATATAATTAGTAAAAATAAAGAGCTCTAGGGCATTAAATTAATTTATTATATAAAAAATATTATTAATTAATTTTAGATAAATAGTTTATAGTTATTGTTACTATTTCTTCAATATAGATAAAAATACTTCTGATGATAATTAATTGTAAATTAATAAAATAAATAATTCAAACAAGCTGCTAATCGTCTTTTTTTTGTGAAACATTTTATTTATTTGTGCAGTAGCCAATTTATTGATGCAATATGGCTGACGTAGCGACTTTAACTAGTACTGCAATCGAAGAAGTTTAGACGGTCAGGTAAAAACGGGATTTTAGGATAAAATTCTATTGGGCAATGAAACTTATGCGGTGTGTCCAGGTTATAATATTTTATTATGAGGTCGATCGATACAATGCCGAATAATAACTTTCAGATGGTCATCTACAAGAATAACCCGCTTATTGAGGTAGTTTGCCAGCTCCGCTTTCCTTGCATCCTTATGATAAACGAAAAGCAGCCTGCTGACTTTCAGGAGCGAATCAGAGATGAATACCTATTGTTCCAAGTTGCGGTTGAGCAACAGCAGATGATAAAAATGGACATTGGTGGCAAGCTAGAACAGCAAACTCCGTTGATTATGCAATCTGAAATTATAAATAACTACAAGTTCTCTTCATCGGCTGAGACCTGGCATATTAACTTGACATCGACTTTCTTAGCGTTGTCGACATCACGGTATGACCGGTGGGAAACGGTATGACCGGTGAGAAAATTTCCGTGAACATCTAAAGAAACCTTTAGATGCATTGATGGAGATTTATCGGCCTCCTTTCTTCGAACGAGTGGGTCTGAGGTATGTTGATGCATTTACGAGATCGAAGTTAAATATTGCCGATGTGCTGTGGACTGAACTCATTCAACCTTTTGTACTGGGCTTTATGTCTAGCTAAGATTTTAGTAGCAATGTTCTTAAGCAGAACTCATTTGTTGAGCTTGATATCGGAAATGGTGCATTTGCCCAGTTAAATGCCATGAACGGTATCAGCTAAGGCGGCTACCGGGTTAGCTGTGAAGCAGCCTCTAATTGCTAAGATCGGGCTAAAAAAGTTAATATTTTTGAGAGAGCTAATTTATAAATATAACAGTTTTATGGCCACAATTGCGGCAGACGAGAATGTATTGGCCCATTTTGAATTTTTCAGAGGAAGGCACCGGTAAACGGATTTTGGAAAAAATCCAACTCATTAAGGAACCTTTTTTAATAAAGTTCGTTTTGGTTGAACCGCAATTTGGACACGGAAGCCCCATTTTAACCCCTTTTTATAGTCTCTGTGACCGCAGTCAAGGTCCTGAACGTCGACTTGAGTCTGAACAGTCCGGGAAAAATGATCTAATGCTCTTTTTCAAGTTCAGGGCTCTGATTTATAGATAAGAATATTACAGAATATGTGCTCATAATCAGGATAGTTGCCAAAAATAGTGAAGGAAAGATGTTTGGCTTATTCTTTAAAATCTATCGCCGACGAAAATATAAGTCAAGAGGACCTATGGTCCGCTGGTCCTGGCTAGGTTCTGGCATGTTGACTAAAGAGAGCTAAAAAGAGAATGATATTATTCTTGACGTCCTTGCAAGAAGCCCATTTTTTAGAAAATTAGATTTATAACTAAGTGATATCATTACATTTTTTTAGTTCAACTTCTGAAAACAGGGTGTTTTTGCCGTGAATCAGACAATATATTGTATTATTCGGTATTTTGCTGTCCATATATTGGCCTGCCAAGCCATAGCTGAGGCCTGATTCATGACCAGGGGGTGAAGCCATGGCCTCATGACAGTTTGCGAAGGCATCATTCTTACGATTAGGCTTAAGATGATATAAAACAAATAATATTCTGTCTATTTATTATTTTATATCAAATAATTGCTTAAATGGTATATAAAGATGAGTAATGATAAAGTCGGTCTGGTCCTTTCCGGCGGCGGGGGCAAAGGAGCTTTTCAGGTCGGTGTGATTAAAGCCATGGCTGAGAACTTAAAATACACAGGTCCAGGCCGTGACCGGAACCAGTATAGGAGGCGCTTTAAACGGAGCGGTCGTGGCTACGGCCTCTTCTTTAACCAAAGCAGCCCTGAACATGAAAAAATGTGGCTGTCTTTGGCCGAACAATCGCCTTTGCAGCTCAGTTTACCGTTTTGACTGATTTTCTGTCACCCATCATCCGGCCCAGGCACGAGCCGCTGGCCGACATTTTCGACAAAGTTACGTCGTTTTTCGAAAATAAATATCTGTTCACAATAAAGAAGGATCTCTGTCCAACTTCAAGTCCCAGATTCTGCTTCAAGGCTATTGTCAGGAATTTGATAAGGCTCTGCCTTTCTGGGTGTCAGTTATGCCACACCGGTCTGACACCGAAAGCGTCCTTCAGTATTTAACGGCCTGGCTGGGTCTGTCCGGCAACCCGAAGCTGTCTTCCTGCATATACAGTCATTGTCCAAAGACGGCCGGATTAAGGCCCTCTGGCCTCCTCGGCTGTCCCTACTGTATTCGCCTCAGGAAATTATCGGCAGGTTATATTCAGACGGAGGGCAGGGCGGGTATAAAATGAGTCAGGGCAACACGCCTATTACGCCTTTATTGGCCAGACTTAAAAGAAATAATAGTAATAAATTTGGAAGAGAATCCGGTTTTAGAAGTGAGGATTATCAGAAGGGGCAGATTATAGAAATTAAGCCGAGGGTGTCGGGAAAAGGAAAACTGACTAAACTTTTGGATTTAAGTTCCAAGTCAATAAAATGTTTAATGACCAGAGGCTATGAGGAGGGCTTGAAAAGTTTGGACAAAAGAGATCCCGCCTCCGGTCACCAAAAGGCTTAAGACAGCCCGGGCTTTACCGGACTCCGCCAAAGCCTCTTCTAATGTTTTGGTGAAGAAGGGGACCAAAAGTTTTTCCGAAACCATGCCTAAAAAAGTCAGCTGAAACCGGCTTCAATCCCGGCCAAGGCTACGGCCTTAGCCGGGGACAAAGCAGTTGAAAAATTTTTACTGGAACCTTAAGGCCTCAATAGGGTTTTGACCGGCTGCTTTATAGGCAGGATAAAAGCCGAAAAATAGTCCGATACCGGCCGAAACCGTGAAGGACAAAAGGAGTGAGGCCGGGGTTATGAAAACACTGGTTTTTAAAAAGTAGGAAACTAAAAATGCCCCCAAAGAGCCAGTTCCCAGACCCAGAAGACCGCCGGTCACTGATACTAAAACAGCCTCTAAGATAAACTGGGTTAAGATGTCTTTCTGTCTGGCTCCGATGGAAAGACGGATACCGATTTCCCTGGTTCTTTCGGTCACCGACACCAGCATGATGTTCATAATGCCGATGCCTCCCACACACAGAGAGACCGAGGCAATGGCTCCCAAAAGTAGGGTCATGGCTTTGGCCATGTTTTCGGCCGTCTCCATAAGGGCGGACATATTATTGATAAAAAAATCATCTTCGGCCGCCCCGGTCAGATGGTGCCTTTCCCGTAGCAGGGTTCTTATGTCTTCCTCAAGCTGATCCATGAGCTGGGGGTTTTCGGCCTGAACCATGATCATACGAATCTGACCTCGGAAATAACTGCCCACTAGATAACGCTGGGAAGTGGTGATAGGCACAATAGCTGTATCGTCTTGGTCCCTTCCGTCTAAACTCTGACCTTTGGGGGCCAGGATCCCGGCTACGGTAAAAGGTACTTGGCCTAAGCGTATATTCTGGCCCACCGGATCGGTTGAGCCGTAGAGTTCTTTGGCTGTGGACTGGCCCAGCCAGACCATACGGGAGGCCGACTGGACATCTAAACCGTCCATATCCCGCCCCACGCCTACCTCCCAATCCCTCAAAGGCAGATAGAGTTCATTGACCCCTATGATCATGGTGTTCCAGTTCTGACCGCCGGCCACCAACTGAAGATTGTTATTGACAACAGGAGAGGCCCGGGCCACTCCGTCCAGCTCCAGAAGAGCCTCAACGTCGGCCTCGTTTAAGGTATGGCTGCTGCCGGAACCGCTTCTGACCCCGGAAGTATTCTGGAAACCGGCTAAGATAATAAAAATATTGGTACCCAAAGTCTCCACCTGTTTGCGGATGGTGACCCGGGTGCCTTCACCGACGGCCAGCATTAAAACGACCGCTCCGACTCCGATGACCATCCCCAGCATGGTCAGAAAAGTTCTCAGACGATTGGCGGCCATTGCCCGGCAGGCTTCCCACAGTAAAGAGACAAACATTATTAGGGCCTCCGCCTATCAGTAACCGGACAGTCTTCCACCAGAAGACCGTCCCGGAACCGGGTCAGGCGTTTGGCGTAACTGGCCACATCCGGTTCATGGGTGACTAAGACTAAGGTGATGCCAGTGTCGTTTAAGCCGGAAAGAAGAGCCATGATCTCATCAGACGTCTGGGTGTCAAGATTGCCGGTCGGTTCGTCGGCCAGAATCAAAGAAGGATGGCCCACCAAAGCCCTGGCAATAGCCGCTCTCTGCTGCTGACCGCCGGATACCTGAGCCGGCCGGTGATGGGACCAGGGACCTAAGCCAACCCTCTCCAGCATTTCCTGAGCTTCTTTTTTTCTTTGGGCCGCCGGAACCTTAGCGTAAAGAAGAGGCAGGGCCACGTTCTCTAAAAGATCGGCCCTGGGCAGAAGATTATATCCCTGAAAAACAAAGCCTAGATAATGAAGACGGCGTTCGGCCAGTTGGTCGGGGGAAAGTTTTTCGACCTCTTCACCCAAAAGACGGTACACTCCGGAAGTAGGGCTGTCCAGACAGCCTAAGATGTTCATGAAAGTCGATTTGCCCGAGCCGGAAGGCCCCATGATGGCGGTGAACTCACCTTCCTCCAGAGCGAAATCAACCCCGTGGAGCACTTCCAGGTCTCCGGCTCCGGTGTGATAGCTCTTGGTCAGATGCTCGGTCTGGATGACATAGCCCATTTAGAATCTCCCGCCTCTGGGTGGCCTGCGGTTGCCGGCCGCCCGGGAGAAGAGAGTCTGGTCAGCGTCATTTTGGACATTTTCCCCAATAATGATTTGGTCCCCGACTTTAAGGTTCCCGGATTTAACAACTGTGGATCTCAGATCGGTGGCACCCAGTTGCAAGGCCACTTCTTTTGGCCGGCTGTCGGATGTTAAAACATAAACTTCGCCGGTTTGGGGAGCATTTTCTGGGCTGGTGTCCGTTAATGTCTGGGCGGCCGAAGCCAGAGGGTCCTGACCGGAGGAGGGAGTTCTGGAGGGCCGGTAATTTAAAGCCGCATTGGGAATCAGTAAAACATTGTCTTCCCGGTACAGTTCAATATCAACGTAAGCGGTCATGCCCGGCAGCAGCCGACCGTCGGGATTGGACACATCGACCACCACGTCATAGGTTACCACATTGGACGTAATGGTGGGATTCAAGCGGATCTGCCTGAGAACTCCCTGGAAAGTCGAACCGGGGAAGGCGTCAACTGTAAAGGAGGCTTTTAATCCTGGTTTCAGGCGGCCTATGTCGGCTTCGGCAAAACTGGCGTTAATCTGCATTTCGGTCAGATCGCCTGCGATGTCAATTAAAGTCGGGGTCTGAAAACTGGCGGCTACGGTCTGGCCCACATCCACAGCCCGGTTAATGACCACTCCGTCAATGGGGGCTTGGATTCTGGTATTGTTTAAATTGTAAAGATCCTGATTCAAAGCCGCTTTCTGCTGTTCCAGACCGGCCTCGGCAATATCTAAATTAGCCTTGGCCGTGTCCAGTTCTTCCTGGGGAGTGGCTCCGGCCTGCCTCAGTTTGACCAGGCGGTCGTATTTGATCTGAGCTAAAGAACACTGGGCTTCGGCCGTTTTGACATTGGCCCGGGACATACTTACTTTGGCCTGGAAAAGATCATCGTCTAAAACGACCATCAGTTGTCCGGCTTTAACCTGATCGTTAAAGTCAACCAGAAGTTCCCGGATAGTACCGGAGACCTGGGTGCCGACATTGACCAGACGGACCGGATTTAAAGTTCCCGTGGCGCTGACGGCCAGACGCAGCTGGTTATTAATTACACGCTGAGTTCGGTAAAAATTAACCGGAACCCCGTTGGACCATGGCCGCCAGACTGTAACCACCATGCCGGTAACAATCAAAGCCAGGAAGGTTAAGGACCATTTTTTAGATTTCATAGCGTAAGTCCTGGAAAAGAGAATAGACCTAAAGATTACCGTAGACTGCTCTGCACAAATCGGGCCAAAATGGGCGGACTTTATGGAATCGACCCATAGGTTAAGGGCCTGTAAGCTGTTCCCATTATTTATGTAGACGTAAAAGTAACGGCGAATTTTTTTAAGCTCTGAATTTATTTAAAAACAAAAAACTAATTAATTTTCATCTATAATAATTTTAAATTTTTAAATATAAACTATATTTGATGCTGTTAATAATTTGGTTGAGTTCCTCCGTCTTTCCGTAGTAGGTACAGGCTCAGCCAGAACCTTTAATTGTTATCCGGCCGCAGGTTTGATTACTGCTCCTCATCCATAGGCTTGAAGGCAGCCGTACCTTCAGGATGTCCTCCGGCCGAAGATTTTTTACAGTTTTTTAGTTTTCTCCTTATACGATTGTCCTTTGATTATGCTTTTTGGGGGATTTGTGTTCTTCAATATTGGAAACAGGTTTAAACCCATAATATTCATATATTGGAGCAATTTGCATTTGTATAAAATAATTCAGCTCCCCAGCGGTCATATGCTTCGTTTGCTCGTAAATAGTAAGGTGTATAGCGTCTGTCTCATCCTAAAATGTATTCCTATTCTTCATCATCTGATATCTTCTGGGAGATATTTTTTCAAAGCAAATTACAGAGACTCAAGTTCGGTGAAGATCTCCGGAAAAAAACCGGCCATCTCTTCCGGCAAAAGACCTCGGCGGCCCGATCTTAATACTCCCAGATCCCCGGCCCGGCCGTGGATATAGACGCCCAAGCCGGCCGCTGCCAGCGGCTCTAAGCCCTGAGCCAGAAGACCTGTAATTATCCCGGTCAGAACATCGCCCGAACCTCCAACAGCCAGAGCCGGATTGCCGGTTGAGTTGACCAGGTAACGCCCGGATTGGGGATGTTTTATTAGGGTGTGCTGCCCTTTTAAGACCACCACGGCCTGACTTCTCCCGGCCAGGGTGTCCAGGGCTTGGAAACGGTCGGCCTGGACTTCGGCAGGCGTCAGGTCTAAAAGCTGGCCCGCTTCCCCTGGATGAGGGGTCAGAATCCGAGGTGAAGTGGCTTGGGGCAGGATATTTAAGCTGCCTTTTAATAAGGTCAGAGCGTCGGCATCTAAAACCAGAGGTTTATTAAGTTGCTTGACAACATGAGAGACGGTCTTTCGGGCCCCTGGGCCCAGACCAAGACCGGGCCCTAAACCTAAGGCTTTTTTATTATCCATAAATCTGACCAGAACTTCCCCTGCCAGAGGGCTAAGTTGACCGGGCTCTTCTTCCGGCAGAGCCAAAGTCATGGCCGAGGTCAGTTTCTGGGACATTATGGCCCCCGTACTCTGGGGGTGACCGGCCGTGACCAGTCCGCAACCTGAGCGGAGAGCCCCTAAAGAAGCCAGAGCCAGGGCCCCGGTTTTGCCGACCGAACCTCCGACCACGACTGCATGGCCGAATGTGCCCTTATGACCAAATCCGGGCCTGGGGGGCAAAAATGTTCTGGCTAATGATTCATCTAAATAAAAGCCTTTTGGGTTTACTTTTTGGAACATCTGAGGAGTCAGCCCGATGTCGCCTAGCATGACTGTACCTGAGACGATGGGGCCCTGATTTAAAAAGAGTCCTTTTTTATATGTGCCCACCGTCACGGTCAGATCGGCTTTTTTAACTCGTCCCAAGCATAAACCCGTATCCCCTGAAAGACCCGACGGCAGATCCACAGCTAAAGTGGGACCGTTATGTATATTCATCTTCTCTAAAGCCATGGCCATTAAGTCTGTAACCTGACTGTTTAAGCCGGTACCTAAAAGAGCATCAATCAGTAAAGCCCGGGCAGGGATGTCCGGAAAAGGATCATCAATTTTATACATGTGCTCCAGCGGAATTCCTAAGTTGCGGACTAAGGCTAAATTTATACCCGCGCTACCTCCTGGCTCGCGGCCTAATAAGGCGATCTTAACCGGGTGACCCATTGACTGAAAAAGCCTGGCTAAAACGAGACCGTCTCCGCCGTTTTGGCCGGGTCCGGCAATGACCACGACTGGCAGTTCCGGATTGCTTTCCAGCTCAGGCCAGAACTTGAGAGAGGCCCTTAATATTGAGCGGGAGGCATTTTCCATTAGGACTATGCTGGGCAGACCCAGATCTATTGCTGTCTGATCCAGTTGCCGGCTTTCCTGAGTAGAAGTCACGAACATGAAGAGGCCTCCCGTCAGCTTAGATTCAACCAGACGAATATTTCCCAGCCTGACATAATAAGACAGCCGAGAAAATAAAGACGCTTTCTCTTTTTTTAACAGGTCAATAATCTGAAATTATAGAAACATATCTTTATTCAGGCCTTTTTTCAAGGCAACCTCCAGGTGAAAGACTCTTAGGACCGGAGCGCTATTTTCTTCAAGAGGTAAAAAAAGCGTGGCCTGGCATGAAGGTATTTTAAGAAATATGAGTTGAGGCCGGATAAAAAAACAGCTGAGACAGGGGGATGACGGGTATATAGTTATAGAGTCAGAAATTATTAATCGTACTGACCACCCGGCCTATCAAAGTAATGTCTTTGAGGCTTCTGAAAACCGGTTTATAGGGATCATTGGACGGGGAGCAGATGATAATGCTTTTGCCTTTCTCCTGCCACTTAATTATTTTGGCTTGGGCTACTTTGGTCTTAGGATTATAGCTGAGGACATAAATATGGCCTTCCTCCATTTTGCCGGGATTATTGTCTTTCTGGTTAATTAAAATGATAGAATCGTTGGTAATGACCGGCTCCATATAATCGCCAAAAAAACCGGCCCCTATAATACCGTTAACCGAGGAAAGACCGTGAAGTTTAGGGTTAATAAAGAGCTTGCCGGACTCGGCCTCGAAAGTTATGGCTAAAGACCGGCCGGAGGGCGCTAAAGTCAGGTTCTTAGAAAATGGCACCGCCAGATAGCCACGGTCTTTCAGCAGTTCCAGGCCCGGAATAAGCTTAAGGTCGGCTGTCTTTGGTTCCAGGTCGGCTAAAATAGTCCGTCCGATGTCCAGAAAATCTTCGTAATGACGTTCTGGGAAACCTAAAGCCCCGGCGATTTGGCGTCTGATGGATTCCTGAGTAATTTTTTTTCGTCCGGTCAGGACTGATCCCAGGTATTGCTGGGAAAAACTAGTTTTAAGGGCTAAAGAGCTGGTGTCAGAGTATTTTTTAACGAAAAATCTAAAAGAAGCCAGGAAAACATCAGACAGTTCATCTTCAGGATCATAACTAAAATTAAAGTTAGCGTTAGTTAGCATAAGTCACTCCGGCTTTGCTGGTAAGAGAATTTACCCGCCACTGAGTCCAAAATATATTCTTCGCTGTGGCCCAAACGATGAGCCACCGGCTGACCAGATGCCAATTTCCAGAACAGTGAAAAATATAACACCATAATCTGAATAAATAAACAAGTGAACATTTAGTTTATTAATAAAATCAATGGCTTTCTGGAGCAAACGCCTTGGTCCGGTATCTTTATCTTAACCCGAATCAGCTTTAACAGGAGAAAAAATCTGTTTTACCGGTAATTTTTGCTGTAAATTAAAGGATGTCTTTTCTTTTAGGTTTGTTTGGCTGAATTTTTGGCGGGAACATGTGGGAATCGAACCCACCTAGGCGACGGTCAGCCGCCAGCATTGGTTTTGAAGACCAAGGAGTTCACCAGAACCCATATATTCCCTCTCTAAATTTATAATATTAGGCTTGGGCCGTCAATAAACCCAAAATTTAGGGTACAAAAGCCATTGGAAGTCATAAAATTTTGGCGAATGCTTAACTGCCCTACCTTGACGTAAAGTTTGGGTCGAACATTTCGTTTTTTGTACCGGCTATTTAAAAAGATCTGTAAATAAAGTATGCTGGAAGCTATAATAACCAGAACTGCTGTTTTTTAATGTGATGCCTATATTGAACGCTGATTAGGCCGGAATAGTTTTAGGCTGGAATCGTTGGCCTGGGGGGTTTATTGTTTTGGCCGGAAGTGAGATAATATTTTGACTTATTTTTAAGGTCGTTTCTAAATTTAAAGGAAAAGGTGCCAGACTATTCGGCCAAAACTATATCCTCCCATAGTTTCTGTCTGTGGGACCAAAAACGTTGGCAAAACCAATTTAATTACAGGTTTAATTCCTGAACTGCTAAAAAGGGGCCAGAAAGTCGCGGTCATTAAGCATGACGGCCATGATTTTCAGCCAGATGTGCCCGGGACTGACAGTTATAACGCCAGAATGGCCGGGGCTTACGGAACTGCGGTCTATTCAGCTAACAGATTTTTGGTGACCTGTGAAACACCCGGTTTGGGCCCGGAGGATCTTAAGGTCCATTTTCCGGTCGGGCTAATAATACTGGAAGGGGGCAAGAATACCTCCTATCCCAAGATAGAGGTTTTGAGGCAAGGGGTATCTGACGGCCTGGTCAGCAGTCCGCCTCACCTGGCCGTCTGTACTGACGGACCGTGGGAACTGACGGGAGTACCTAAGGTGGGGCTGAACGAATTCGACAGGTTAGCGGAATTGATTGTATTAGGCCTGAGTCTTAAATAGCGCAGTGGTTTTTTATGGATATAAAAAGACTGGAAATTTTTTTAAAACTATTGGATACCCGGAGTTTTTCCCAAACTGCCAAGTTTTTCGGTCTGTCCCAGCCTACGGTCAGCCAAAACCTTAAAAGCCTGGAGGAATATTTAGGTCAGAAACTGTTTGAGCGGACTCCTCGCCGGGTTAAAGCTCTGCCTGCTGCTCTGGTCTTAGCTCCCTATGCCATTAAAATTGTGGAGACAGCCGGCCAGGCCGCCTGGGCTGTTAACCGTCAGATGGCCATTGCCCAGGAAAAACTGGCGGTGGGAGCCTCTTCAGTTCCCTCTATGGTTCTGGTCCCTCCGGCTATGGAAGTCTTCAGCCAGAGGTATCCCCGCGTGTTTCTGACTTTAACTCAGGGCCATTCACGGGAAATTGCCCGTTTAGTCGGCGAAGGCGATCTCGATCTGGGTTTGGTGGGCACGGTAGTTTCGGAGTCGGAGAAGATCTGGTCGCGGCCGTTTGCCAGCGACCGGCTTGTTCTGGTGGCTTCGGCCGAACTGGCCGCTAAAATGGGCTCAAGGCCAAAAACTCCCGCCGAACTGGCCAATTGGCCTATAATACTAAGAGAAGACGGCAGCGGCACCCGGGCGGCTTTTTTGTCCAGCTTAGGTGATGAGGTCAGCCGTTTTCGGTTTAAGGCCGAGGTGGCCGGTCTGGGCCCTACCATGTCACTGGTTCAAGGAGCTTTTGGGGCCACGGTTATTTCAAGTCTGATTCTGTCGACTCTGGATATGACTAATTTAGTGGCCTGGCCGCTGGAGTTTGGTCCTTGCCGGCGTTTTTTTCTAATTAGAAGAAAAGATCACTTTAACGCCCAAGTGGCCCAGGCTCTGGTGGATATCTTTTTTGAACTAAAAAAGGAAGGAAAAATGCCTCTGACCTACCGTCGGCCGAAAACTAAAGATGGCTGAGACACATAATGGCTAAGATTTTAAGAGTAGATATGTCGAGCGGGACATGCTCCTATTCTGATGTTCCGGAAATCTATAAAGGTTTGGGCGGACGGGGCCTGACTTCGGCCATTGTGGCCAGGGAAGTGGATCCATTGGTTAATCCATTGGGTCCCAGAAATAAACTCGTTTTTGCCCCCGGACTGCTGGGCGGTACAGCCTGCGCCAACTCCGGGCGTCTGTCAGTGGGCGGCAAAAGCCCCTTGACTTCCGGTATCAAAGAATCCAATAGCGGCGGTCAGCCCGGAGGCCATCTGGCTGGTCTAGGCGTCTTAGCTTTAGTCATTGAAAATTCCGGCCCTAAAGGTGAGTGGCTGCAGCTGGAAATCAGCCGGGAAGGGGCCGTTCTTATGCCCTGTCGGGTGGGCGGACTCAATAACTACGAGGCTGTGGCCAGACTGACCGAGGAATCAGGACCTGGTAGCAGCTATATAACTATAGGCCGTGCCGGAGAATTCAGATTAGCTGCTGCTTCCATTGCCATGACCGATTTAGACGGCCAACCGGCCAGACATGCGGCCCGGGGCGGTTTGGGCGCGGTTATGGGTTCTAAGGGCTTGAAGGCTATAATTATTAAGCCAGGGACCAAAAAAAACAGATTGACCTTAGCTAACCCCGAAGCCTTCAACAGCGCCTCAAAACGTTTTACCAAAGCTTTATTGGATCACCCGGTCTGCGGCCGCAGTTTATCCGAGTATGGTTCTGCGGCCATGATGGGTCTTTTTAACGAGGCCGGAGCTCTGCCCACCAGGAATTTTTCCAGCGGCCGTTTTGACAGTCCTGAGACCCTGTCCGGAGAGAGATTAAACCAGCTGACCAAAGAACGGGGCGGCCAGGGTCGGGTGGCCAGGGGTTGTATGACCGGTTGCGTTATGCGCTGCAGCGGAGTTTTTCCGGATCGCTTAGGCCAGAGGATCGGCAAGTGGCCGGACTATGAAACCATGTGGGCTTTTGGGCCCAATACCGATATTACTGACTTAGACTCAGTGGCCCAATACGACCGCCTCTGTGACGATACGGGGGTGGATACTATTGATGTTGGGGCGGCGGTGGCTGTTCTAATGGAAGCCGGGGTTCTGGAGTTCGGGGATGCCGCCGGCGCTCTTGAGGCCGTAGCCCAGATTAGCCAGGGTACACCTCTGGGCCGGATTTTAGGTTCTGGCGTGGCCGTTACAGGTAAAGTCTACGGAGCTGTACGGGTAGCCGAGGTCAAGGGCCAGGCTCTGCCTGCCTTTGACCCTAGAAGTGTCAAAGGGCAGGGTGTGACTTTTGCCACCAATCCTCAGGGCGCCGATCACACAGCCGGCTTCAGTTACGCAGCCAATATCTTAGCTTTAGGCGGGGACGTTGATCCTTTGTCCCCGGAAGGCCAGGCTGAACTGTCCCGCCGGACCCAGATCTCAGCAGCAGCTGTGGATACCTTAGGTCTTTGTATGTTTGTCTCTTTTGCTTTCTTTGAAACTCCTGAGGCGATAGAGGCTGTAGTTGACATGTTAAACGCCCGCTACGGCTGGTCCATGAAGAGAGCCGATTTAGACGGATTAGGCCAGAGAGTCCTGGCCACTGAAGTGGATTTTAATCAAAGAGCCGGTCTGACCTCGGCCAGCGATCGTCTGCCGGAGTTTTTCCGTCAGGAGGAGGTCGGACCCCATAGGTCAACGTTTGATGTGACCGATTCTGACCTGGACCGGGTCTTGGAGTTTGGGGAATAAAAAAATGCAAGGCTTTTATCCGATGCGCCGTAAAACTCCGACCGTTAGGAGGGGATATAAGGCGCATTCCTGTCTGAATTAGGGCTACAGTTCATTGCTCGTTGATTTTCAATAGACTTGCGTAAAATTGTAACTGGTTCTCCGCTGTAACTCCAGGTCAAATGGCCGGGAGACCGCCTATATTTCCCGCCAAATTTCTCCTTGGTGTCGGTCGATTGCTTTGCAACCGGTCGACTGGAAACTCATGTCAGACTGCTTGCCGGAGAAGAGACAGCAACTTTTGGCAAGCGTATGAACATTATCCGCCAACTTCAAATTCAACGAGTTCTGAGTAAAAAACAACACAGGCTGAGGATAAAACAGGCCGCCAATCACATATAATCACTTTAGTGAAAACGCTGCTGCGGTGTTTTGTGAGCTAAACAAAATGGACTGGTATCATAAAAGCTAAGTGTTTTTTTGTCTCCATTCACTGGCATTTTCCATAAACTAATTGTCATGGATTTGTTCTAAGATCACCAGCAGTTAAATTTCGGCTTCAGCTCAAAAGGAGCTGTGGTATCAATTTGAATAAGTTATAATTAAACGCTAAAAAGTCAAGCCTGCCATGTTTTGACTCAAAAAGGCGCAGCCCAATGGGCGACAGAGTCCTTAAAGGAGCCTGTTCGGACCTGTAAAAAATTCCTGACCGAACGGGCTGTTTTTTCTGAGTTTCGCAGGAAAGAAAAAGGGATGGAATCAGGCTTTTTTTGTTCCAGGTGTTAAAACAGCTGTAAACTGGTGAGGCCCAGAGGAGGATCAAACTATCCAGTTGGACTGCTCCGATATAACATAGTCGGCCTGTTGCCGGCTAGCCCAAGATCGTAACTGTAACAATCAAGACTGATTGGTTCTGCATTTCCAGTCAAACTGAGGTTAAAGCCGTTCCAATGATAAGGCCGTCAAACTCTCAACATTTGTCGCTGGCCGAAGAAAAAGCCGCCTGTGCTTTAAAAGATCTGTAGCCCTAAATATGAGGCCGCCATTGGCTATTTACAATAAGTTATTTTGAGTGTCATACTTAATGTAGGTGCGGAAATGAGGCCGGTCCGGTCGCTGCGTTAAACGTTTTGGCGGCCGGGCAGGCCGTCTTTACTGCCTATGGAGGATTAAACGTTAGTAGGCCTATGAAGCAGGAACCTGCAGGAGACCGGGCAGGTAAAGTTTTGGGCTCTGTGAGAATACCCCGGCTTTAGGCGGGGAAGGATGACAAAACCATGGATAAACCTGAAGAGAAGGTTCTGACATTTGACGGCACCGGAGCGGCTCTGACCGGCGAGGAAGCTCTTCAGAAAGAGGGGCTGAAAGTCTGGGTCATGGCCAGACCGAATTCATTGGGCGCTCAGTGCGGGTTTTGTCTCCGGGTTTTACCGGCCGAACTGGCCAGAGCGGTGCGGGTCCTGACTGGAGCTCAGGTAAAAATCCGGGGTGTCTACGACCGGCTCCTAAGCGACCAGGGGCATTCGACTTATGTTGAAGTCCCACGGGCAGTCTGGTCTTCCTGTCTGCAGGATTAGAAATTGGCTGATTTAGCTGGCAGTAATCATGAAGGGGATTCTTTTTTAATTTTCAAGAATGATTTTATAAAACGCCCGTAAAACCTCTTTTTTCTGTTTTGGGCAAGCCTCTTTTTCCCCAGCAGGTCAGATAAATTCCCCCAAATCCCGGCGAGTGCCAGTTTTTCCCAATCATATTATTTTGGTGACCTGCTTGAGCTAATCAAATAGATACTGAAATTGAGACATAAAACAGACTGAATTTTAGTTTAGATGTGAAACAATAATTAAGTTTTAAAAAACCAGAGTAAAGCCATTCGGCACCGGTTTTTCCGGTTGACAAGGTCATGTGAAGCATGTAAACTATATTAATTGACATAGGTGGCGGTTTAAAGAGGGCAAAATTTTTAGAAAAGCTGGGCACTGTTGTCTATGCGATTTTTTGCTAAATAATACGGCAGAATCTTATCTAAAAATATTAGATGCAACAAAAAATTGCTATATTAACAAAAAATTATTGTAATAATTGAGAATATAAAATAATAATAACTAATTATTAAAAACAAAAATAAATGAAGCTCTAAATACGTTGATTTTTGCATTCAGCGATAAATTGATAACATTTAATATAAGCGCTGATAATAACAATAACTTACTGCTGCCCCTCTGGAACAGGTCTTAGGGGGCTTTACTCTTAGCTTCTTTGGTGGGTTTCCATCAGGGTAAACGCGAGCGCCAGAGGCTGATCTGGTTATGAGGAAAATATATGGCCAATGATTTTGGTTTATTTGTTACGACCGATACAACAAAGTGTACCGGTTGCCGGGCCTGTGAGATGGCGTGTTTCCAGTCTCACAACGCCAAACGTAACAAAGTCGGGAAAACTGTGGGGACCATTACTGTGCCGGTGACGCCGAAACTGTATGTGACAGTCATTGAAACGGCCAGTATGCCGATTCAGTGTAAGCACTGCGAAAATTCCCCCTGTAAGGCTGTCTGCAAACAATCGGCTATAGTCCGTTTCGGGCACCAGGTCATTGTCGATGAGACTAAGTGTATCGGGTGCAAAGACTGTCTGGTGGCCTGTCCATTTGGGGCAATTACTTTATTACCTTACTATGATAAAGGCAAACCGGTCAAACAGGTCGGTTCTGACGAAAACAAAGTGGCCGCTTCCAAGTGCGACCTGTGTATCGACGATCCAGACGGTCCTGCCTGCGTCCGGGTCTGCCCCAACGAGGCTCTGTCCGTATCCGATGTTAATGAAGACCGCAAGAAGAAAAACATCGCGGCCGCTGAGGCTTTGGCGGTTATCAACGCCGGAGCTCCCGAAAGGAGGCTTCTGCCATGACAACTGTTATAGCCATTGACGATAAAATCTGCACCGGCTGCCAGGAATGCACCAAAGTCTGCCCTAACCTGGCTATTGAAGGTCTGCCTCATCAGGCTCAGAAGGTTGATGAGACCAAATGCGTCATGTGCGGCCAGTGTGTCCAGAAGTGCAAGAGCTACGTTTCGGTAGCCGAGCATGGATTTGGGGCTTACGAAACAGTCCGTAAGGAAAGAGGTCTTCCGGAGACGGTCACCGAGCCTCTGTTCGCGGCCCATAACGTCTGCCATTTAGACGAGGTCTTACGGGCCTTAGCCGATCCGAATGTCGAGACGTGGGTCCAAAGTGCTCCGGCGGTTAGGGTTGGTATTGCCGAAGACTTCGGGGCTTCTTTGGGAACTCTGGGAGCCGGTAAGCTGGCAGCCGCCTTGAGGCGTCTGGGCTTTAATAAAGTCTATGACACCAATTTCGCCGCTGATGTTACCATCATGGAAGAGGGGAGTGAACTTATCCATCGGGTCACGAACAAAGGTTTACTGCCGATGTTCACCTCCTGTTGCCCGGGCTGGGTCAGGTATCTCGAACTCAATTATCCCGAGCTGCGCCACCACCTCTCCACCTGCAAGAGCCCCCAGCAGATGCAGGGCGCTTTAATGAAGACTTACGGAGCCAAGACCCAGAAGACAGATCCCAAAAAAATCTACTCTGTGTCAATCATGCCGTGTACCTGTAAGCAGTATGAGTCGGGAAGGCCGGAAATGGCGGACAGCGGCCAAAGGGATGTGGATGTTGTTTTAACGACCAGAGAACTGGCTTACCTGATTAAACTTAAAGGCATTGATTTTTTAAGCCTGCCGGATGAGAAGTTTGATCTGCCCATGGGCGACTACACTGGCGCTGCGGAAATTTTTGGAGTGACCGGGGGAGTTATGGAAGCGGCCTTAAGGACCGGCTACGAACTTATCACCGGTCAGGCTATCCCGGCCATAGACATTAAAGCTGTCCGAGGTCCTGACGGTTTCAGAACGGCGGCTATTCAGGTAGGCGAGCTGACTTTGAAAGTGGGAATAGTGACTGGACTTAAAAACGTTAAACCAGTCTTGGAAGATCTCAAAGCCGGAAAATTAGATCTCCACTTTATTGAGGTCATGACCTGTCCGGAAGGCTGCGTGACCGGCGGCGGTCAGCCGAAACTGGTTTTGGATACGGATTTTCAGGCCGCTTATGAAGCCAGAGCCGAAGCCACTTACCAGCACGATCGGGAACTGCCGGTCCGGAAATCCCATGAAAACCCCTCGGTCAAAAAGCTCTATGACAGTTTCCTCAAAAAACCTCTGGGCGAGGAAAGTCATAAGCTCCTGCACACCACTTACTGCGGGGATCCCAAGCATCACCACTAACGGTGTTCATTACCTTCAAGTAAGGTCCCGGCGCCGCCGGGGCCTTTTTTTTGTCCAGAGATAAGCTTTATGCCCGGGTCAGAAGATTAATAAACTCCATCTCACTAGTTTCCATCTCTTCCACGGTCGAAAGTAAAGTTGCCGCCCGTGATTCGTTTTGGGCAAACAGAGAATCAAATTTCTCCGGATCCCAGCTGAAATAGACTTCGGCTAGAGCGTCTATTAAATAGCGGAGGGTCAGATTTAAACACAGGGCCCTGATGACCGCCGGCAGCAGCAGAGATATCTGACTGTCAAAATCAAAACCGCTTTCTTCATAGCCCCGGACAGCGCAGGCGGCCAGGGAGGTCTGAAATTCGGAATTGGGCTTTATGACCGCAAAAGACCGGCAGAGTTCACCCAGATCGATTAAAGGATCTCCGTAGCCTATCGTATCCCAGTCCAAAAGAGCCATTTTATGGCTTTCGACGAGAAAATTTTCCCTTTTTGGATCGCCGTGGATAACCAGATCACGGGCAAGGAAAACCCTCTGGAAAGCCGGTCTTCGGGGCAGATTGAAAGCCGCCAGGGCGGCTCTTTTTATTAAAGGGTTTATTTGGACTAAATTGGGATGACGCCGGTAAAGAAGATAGATATTGTCAAAATCTTTGGAGGAGGCCAGTTTTTGGTTAGTGAAGGCAAAATCCTGAGGCAGTTTAAACAGGGCCGGGATAGGCCGGGGGACGTTTAAGACCCGGTGAATAAGTCCTAGAGTATGACCGGCCAGATATGCCGTATCTCTGTCCCCGGCCGGGGGCAGGTGACCGTCCAGCCACTTTGTCAGGCGCCAGGACCCGTCGTCAGCGACCAGAAGATTACCGTCAACTGCGGGCACAATTTCCGGAAAAGGCAAATGATGCCCGGTTATGACTTTTTGTGCCAGTTCCCAGTTGTGGCCCAATGCCTCGGAATTTTGAAAATAGTCGTTTAATCTTTGAAGGCAAAAGTCGCCGGAGGCGGTTACTACCCGGAAGCTGAGGTTAACCTTCCCTGAGTTTATGGGAATAATTTTTTGGGGCTCAATGCCGTAACGGTTTTCCGCTATGTCCAGGGGCTTTTGGGTATCCAAAAACATTTAAGGCCTCTAATGTCTCCTTTACTGAAAGTGCCTAAAAGGCCAAAAAACGGAACAAATTCAAACATTTTACCGCCCTACGACCTCTTAGCCGGAGAGCCTGTCTGCTGACTAAAGCAGCAAAGTTGTCCTGGCCGTTCTGTTCGGGGAATATTAACCTGATGGTTTAATAGATGTCAAATTCTAGGTCTATATTTTAAATTATAGCAAATATTAATAAAAAATTAAAAGTAAATTAAACAAAATAAAACCTATTAAAGCGTAAAATTGACAAAATTTAGCCGTTCCAACGATTGGTTTTGTGTCCAACAGGCCTTAAGATAATTGGTCCAAAATTTTGTAAGGGGACTCTGGCCGGTTTATCAAAAGACTATGGGCAGGCGGTCCGGCTATTGTGAAAAGCCCCTGAGTTCTGAGCTGGTTCGTATGACAGTGTCTCCCAATGATACGAAAATACCTGAATAAAATAAATTACTATCAAAGTTCGGGGTGAAATACGAGGTGAAATGGAGGACACCTCACGTCTGTCTAGAAGGCCGGGATTACTGTCGGACCATAAAAAAATGGTGGAAATACATCGGTCATCATGGTATAATTAAAGTCTTAGGTTTTCAAAATGAGGAGAAAAGGCCGGAACAGCGGGGGATAATTTTTCAGAGGAATCTGATAACAGAAAAAGACGTGATGTCGCCGCTGGCGGATCCTATTGTTGAGAAGATCTATAAAGACGAATTAACCGCCGGACTTGCGGCGGACAGCTATTAGAGCTGTATTGACCGAATGCTGTGAACAATTCGTAAACGTTATCAAACTTAGTACCCCGTAACCTTTAATTTGATGGGTGAAACTTCTTAGGTAAACCATGTTTTTAAAAATACTAAATTTCATTAATTTAGATATGATAAGCAAATAAGCAACGGATAACTTGATTTTTA
>JAISEL010000017.1 GCA_031264185.1 Deltaproteobacteria bacterium | reverse complement strand
TTATTGAGTTTTGTTGAACATAAATATAAAAACCAAGCTGACCGGATAAATCATACTGACGGTCTAAGTATGGAAATGACGGACTGGCGGTTTAATTTAAGACCTTCCAATACTGAATCCCTTTTGCGGTTGAACTTAGAAACCAGGGGATTGAAATCAGAGGTCCAAAAATATGTTTCAGAAATTGAAGAAATTATTTTTCAGCATGAAACTGCTTTATATTATTAATAATTAATAGGTTTTTTTAAAATATATAACTATAAAAATAATTCATTTAATAACATACAGCAACTTGATTTTTTTCGAATATTAGTTTAAAAACAATATTTTCGATGGTTTGAATTGGAACGCCTGACGTCATTAGATAATTTCATATTTTTGTCTTTGTCTTAATTTTATTGTTAATACAACTTATTAGGTAGGATAAGTATTGTGAAAACAGCTTTAGTTTGTGGGGCCGGCGGCTTTATTGGTAGCCACATGGTTAACAGGTTAAAAAGTGATGGCTTTTGGGTCAGGGGTGTTGACCTGCATTATCCCCACTTCAGCCCGACCACGGCTGATGATTTTATAATCGGCGATTTGCGCGATTTTTCTGTCTGTCTCCAGTCAGTAAACTGCCATTTTGATGAGATTTACCAGTTCGCGGCTGATATGGGTGGAGCCGGTTTTGTTTTCACCGGTGAAAATGACGCTGATATTATGCATAATTCAGCTATAGTTAATCTTAATATGCTGGAAGCATCCTGGAGGCGGAACAATAGAAGAATTTTTTATTCTTCTTCCGCCTGTATGTACCCTGAATATAATCAGGTAGACCCAAATAACCCGAACTGCGCAGAAAACAGTGCTTATCCGGCTGCTCCAGACAGTGAGTACGGCTGGGAAAAACTGTTCAGCGAAAGGCTCTATCTGGCCTATTTGCGCAACAAAAGCATGGATGTCCATATTGCCAGATTCCACAACATATTCGGGCCGGAAGGCGAATGGACTGGCGGGCGTGAAAAATCTCCGGCCGCAATCTGTCGTAAAGTAGCTATGGCCAAAAGCGGGGACACCATTGAAGTATGGGGTGACGGCAACCAAACCCGGTCTTTTCTGTATATTGACGAGTGTATTGAGGGTGTTAACCGCCTTTTGAAAGCTGATTGGCCGGGACCAGTGAATATTGGCTCTGATGAAATGGTTACGATTAATCAGCTGGTTGACATCGTGGCCGATATTGCCGGGAAACAGATAAATAAGCACCATATTCCTGGGCCTCTCGGGGTTCGCGGCCGTAATTCAGACAATAATTTAATCCAGCAAAAGCTTGGCTGGCGGCCAACCAGAACACTGCGATCCGGTTTAGAAAATACCTACTCATGGATTGAAGATCAGGTTAGAAAAATTTCGTAAGTTCTTGTTACTTAAAGTGTTTTAGACTTTTCAGCGATAAATAGCCAGTAACATACATTAATTTTCACCTATCATTTTTTCATATTACTCCGGCGGATAATTTTGACCATGATAAAATTAAATACGCGAAAGTCAGGGCGAAACCGAAGAATAAATATAGATTCTCATAATTATCCGCCGGGGCAAGACATGACGACAATGGATTATTCTTATACACCGTCTCTCTGAGCTTGATTTATTGATATGAAATGTCAGATTAGCAAATTAATTTAGCGGCAATAATGTAAAAATATTTTGACTGTTTTTTAGGATAGATAATGACCCAGAAGTTTTCTCAGGCGGATGTTTCAATTATTGGGCTTGGTAAACTTGGAGCCAGCATGGTCGCCGGGATGGCCAGCAAAGGCCTAAAAGTCATCGGTGTCGATGTTTCGGCCCAAGCGGTTATGGCAGTCAATAATGGATTAGCTCCTGTTGAGGAGACTGATTTAGCAGCGACTATAAGGTCTAATTCCCAATTAATCAGAGCAACGCCTGACTACTCTGACGCTGTCATGAATTCTTCCATCTCCTTTGTAATAGTACCCACCCCAAGTGACGAACGAGGAGCTTTCTCACTGGAATACGTTGCCAAAAGCTTTGAATCTATTGGTAATGTTTTGAAAAATAAAGATGATTATCATGTCATTGTCTTGACCAGTACTGTCTTGCCCGGTTCAACTAGGTACGGACTTTTGCCGATTCTGGAAAAAACATCCGGCAAAAAATGCGGTCCTGATTTCGGGCTGTGCTATAACCCGGAGTTTATTGCTTTAGGTTCGGTAATCAAAAATTTTCTAAACCCTGATTTTTATCTGCTTGGGCAATTTGACGAACATTCGGGGGATAAACTGGCCGCAATTCATCAGATCGTTTCATCCAATAATGCGCCCATTAAAAGAATGTCTTTAGAAAATGCGGAAATCGCTAAAATCGCGGTTAACAGCTATGTAACTTTGAAAATTTCTTTCGCCAACATGCTGACTGACATTTGTGAACGAATCCCAAACGCTGATGTGGATGTAGTTAGCGATGCGATAGGAACTGATTCCAGAATAGGGCGGAAGTACCTAAGCGGAGGTTTAGGCTTCGGCGGCCCATGTTTTCCACGGGATAATGTGGCTCTGGCCTTTTTAGGTCAATCTCTGGGAGCCGACACTCCTATTTTAGAAGCCAACGACTCCTATAACCGAAGTTACAGTTTAAACACCTTAAAAAGACTAAAAGGTCGCCTGCCGGAGTCCGGCCGGGCAGCTGTCTTGGGGTTGTCCTATAAACCTTTTTCTCACATTGTCGAAGAATCAGCTGGGATTTATTTATGCCAGGCTCTTCAGAACAGCGGCTATCATGTTTCTTGCTATGATCCTCTGGCTCTCGTTGAGGCAAAAAAAACCTTAAACAAGAATTTTACTTTTTGTCCTGATACCGAAAGCTGTATTAAAGATGCTGATATCGTATTTGTAACAACTTCCGATCCTGTTTTTACCGCTCTTACACCTTCAGTTTTTGTCAATTCGTCAGCCAGAAAGGTTTATATCGTTGATTTTTGGCGTTGCCTAAGCCATAATTTCGCTAAAACTGAAAATATTGTCTATATACCGGCAGGCCGAAGCTATGTTTCCAAGAAAAAGGAGTCTTTACTATCCAATCTCTGGGAAAGGAGATAAATACCAAAAAAATCAAATTGTTTATGTGTTTTACCGCAAACATTATTCAGTATCACCCGTTATTTTTGTAATTATTGTTATTTTATAATTTTATGAAATCTATTATATATAAAATAAACAGAAAACAAGTTACATATCTCTATTTTTTTATTAAACAGTAAATTAATGAATGAAATTGTTTTTTAATTTATATAATGGCCTATAATGAAATATATATATAATGTTTTATTAAAATTTAATTTTATTGCTATACCTTTATTCTTTGTTTTTTTATATATCAGACGTTTTATATTAATTTTTCGTAATATATTCAATTCAAAAAGTAATATATTAGCTTTACAATCATTAGCCAAAAGACGCAACGATGATTATGCAATTAAAACTGGCCGTAAATTTTCTAATAATATTACAATGCCAAAAATTTCTATCTCTATTGTAACTAGTAATAGTTATAGTGATTTAAAATATTTGTTAAATTCTATAATAAGACAAGATTACCCAAAATCATTGATTAATATTTATTTTACCGATAGATATTCAAATAATAAAATAATACAAGAATTAAATAATTTTAACAAAGTGTATAAAAATATTTTTTTATCTATATCGATTAATTTAAATATTAAAAAAACTGTCTATGCATGCCATGATTATGTAATTAGAACTAGTAATTCTGAATATTGTTTAATATTAAATGATCCACTAAAATTGGATAAACATTCAATCTCTAATCTTTTAAATATTGTTCTGGCTGATGAAAAAGATACGATTGCTAGCTGGGAATTGAGACAATTTCCCTTAGAACAGTCAAAACACTATGATCCGGTAACTTTTGAAACTAACATCTCATCACATAAATGTATACTATTTAGGCGTTCTGCTTATATTAAAAGTGGGGGTTATGACCCAATTTTCTTGGTATCCAGTTGTGAAACTGAACTTTCATATCGATTAAGATCTTATGGGTATATATTGAAATATATTCCTTCATCAATAGTATATTTCAATGAAATAAATAATCTAATTAGTGATATAATAGATGAATATATTAATTTTATAATAAGTAATTTTATTATTAGACTGCGATATGGTACTTTAATTGATATAATTTTAGGAGCAATTTTATTATTTAAACAATTAATTTCACAAAAATATAATGTAAAGAAATATTATACTATTTTTTTATTAATAAAAAATATGATTATTAAGTTAATCAAGTCAAATATCTCACATGGTAAATGTAAAAAAATTTATTATCCTTTTTATTCTGATTTTTCCTATGAATTAAGTCGTAATATAACTAATAAATTATATAATTATCCAATATCACAAGCTAATAAGCTTGTTTCCGTAATAATTAGAACATATGCAGATAGAGATTTTTTATTAATTCAAGCTGTTAACTCTTTAATAAATCAATCTTACAAAAATATAGAAATTATAGTGACTGAAGATGGTGGTAATAAAAATAAGAATCTGATTGACTATATTGATAAATTAACTTTTAATAAATATAAATTTAAATATATTTCTAACAGTAAAATTGGCAGATCTGTTAATGGCAATAGAGCTTTAGAAATTGCTAATGGTGATTATATAACATTTTTAGATGATGATGACTTATTTTATCATGACCATATTGAACTTTTAACAAATTCTTTACTTAATAATAATGGATATGCGGCTGCATATTCCCCTGGGATACGTATTTCAACAAAAATAAGCTATGCTTCTAAAATTTATTTTGAGAAAAATTATACCATACCTAAACTTTTGCTTCATACTTGGAATTATAATGAATTAATTAAAGCAAATTTTATATCTATATCAACGGTTTTTAAACGTGAGCTTTATGAAAAAAGAGGTGGTTTTGACCCTGAAATATTATATTACCAGGATTGGAACTTGTGGTTACGTTATGGATATAATAACAACTTTTATTATTTACCAAAATGTACCTGGTTATTTAGAACACCATCAAGTTTAATTAAAATGGCTAATAGACATTTTATATATAGATCTTTACGGTCTAAAATTATAGATAAATCGTTTAAGCATATAAATAGCTATAATTAATTTTATTTACTATATATTTTATAAGCTTATTGATAGAAATTAATATTATAACATACAATTAAATTTTGATTTTAAAACCGTTCTAGACCGAAAAACCCCAGTCGGAAAATCCAACTGGGGTCTGGGTCTGAGGGAACTGTAAAATTAGAATTCCTGGTAAGGCCTCAGTTCTTTACTGCGGGTAGGGTGCCTCAGTTTACTGATGGCCTTAGCCTCAATCTGGCGGATCCTCTCCCGGGTTACTCCAAAAGTCCGGCCAACTTCCTCCAAAGTCCCGTCACTGTTCTTACCGATGCCGAAACGAAGGCGAAGGACTTCAGCTTCCCTAGGAGTCAAAGAAGCCAGAACCTTCCGGACCTGTTCTTTTAAGCTGTTCTTCATGACTGCCGTGTCTGGGCCGACACCGTCAGTATCGGTAATGAAGTCGCCTAAATTGGTGTCCTCATCGTCGCCGATGGGAGTCTCCAGAGAGATAGGTTCCTTGGCGATCTTCAGAACACGGCGGACCTTATCCAGAGGCAGTTCCATCTTTTCGGCTATTTCTTCGGGAGTAGGTTCGCGCCCCAGTTCCTGGAGAAGATACCGGGAAGTCCGGATAAGCTTATTGATGGTCTCAATCATATGAACCGGAATCCTGATGGTTCTGGCCTGATCGGCAATTGCCCTGGTGATGGCCTGACGTATCCACCAGGTAGCGTAAGTAGAGAACTTGTAGCCTCTTTGGTACTCGAACTTGTCCACTGCCCGCATAAGGCCGATGTTACCTTCCTGAATTAAATCCAGGAACTGAAGACCGCGGTTGGTATATTTCTTGGCAATGGACACCACCAGGCGAAGGTTAGCTTCAATCAGGTGCTTTTTTGCGTCGCTGGCCAGCTTCTCGCTGTTGTCAATGTTTAAAAGAACAGCGTGGAGATCATCGGCATTCATTTTACAGGAGGATTCCAGCTCCTTCAGGCGCTTGGCGTGGACAGCCACTTCCTGAGCAATCTTAGGAAATGATTCCTGCTCAATCTTCAATGTCTTGCATTTCCGGGCCAAAGTTTTGGGGTTTTCCTTAATTTTGGCGCAGAATTGAATAACTTCGGCCGGAGTGTCGAGTTTTAAGCTCTCACCGTGGTTTTCAAGAATCTTGAGGCTTTCGGAAAACTGCTGATCCCAGGTCCTAAGACGGCTGACCATGGAATCATACTGACGCTTGTGGAGTCTGAGCTTTTGAAACATCTGCTCAATTTCCACCTTATAGCGCTCCAGACGGGCAGTCAGTCCTTTTTTTCTCTCCTCAGTAGCGGTCCGCTTTTCCGCCTCAACCCTTCTCAAGTATCTAGCCTGATTTTGGAACTGTCGCTCTATATCCTTGATGAGATTAATTACCTGATCCCGGCGCTTGATCGATTCAGTCTGGGCATCATCATCCTCTTCAGCGTCCTTGACCACTTCCTTGAGCCTGAGCTCATCGGTTTCCAGTTTCTTGCGGATGGAAATCACGCCTTCCAGACCAACGCAGGTCCGGATCAAAGACCGGATAACCTCTTTTTCGCCGTTTTCTATCTGTTTGGCTATGACTACCTCATCTTCACGGCTCAGGAGATTAACCAGACCCATCTCCTTGAGATACATTTTTACCGGATCAGCAGTGCGGGGATCAGCGTCCTGATCGAACTTCAGGTCTTGTTCACTGTCACCTTTGAAATCCTCGAACTTCTTGCTGCCGTGCAGATCAATGTCGTCAACTGCATGGATGTCAGAGTCATCAATATAGTTCATGACCTCTTCAAGGTTGTTGTCAGCGTATGAATCTGGATCCTCAAAAACCTCAGAGGCCATGCCTTCGACAAGATCAGATAAATCAGCCATCCGGTCTTTGTCTTTGTTAATGTACGAGAGCTTTTTCATTGCAATTCCTTAAGTCCTAAGGCCACCTAAATAATGGTCTGCCTGGGTTATGGAATAAACAAAAATTGACACTAAACTCGACTAAATTAATGGTCGAATGTGTCTGAGAAAAAAAATTTCTGGCATTTATTCCGCTAAGGGGCCTGAACGCAGGCCAAAAATGTCAGAAACATTTAGGATTTTCAGCCGGACCTCAAGACAGGCAGATAATTAACCCCTTGGTCTTAAATATAGTCGGAATTTGTAAACTTTTAGATAGTCAAGCAATTTACTGGCTTAAAAATTATAACGACTCCCAGTATTCATGCTTAGGGCTGCCAATAAACCCAACTTACAAATTATGGTGACTGGAAAAAACTGCCAAGTTACGCTAATATAATTTGTGTTAATTACAGCGAATTGGTACTCGTGTTTTAGTTCCAATGAATCATAATAAAATTTCAGATCCAAAACAAAATCAAGAGTTCGCACTCTGTCAGCGCAGATCCCTTAAATATATTATAACACATTTACGAAAAATGTCAAGACCAAAAAAGAAAAAATTTAACAATTTTTTGTTCGGCAAAACTTTCATATTTTTAATAATAATTTTAAATTACTGACTACATTGATATTAAAATATTTTTATACGTTATTTTATCATTTTTTATAATATATAGAAATAAATAGATTTATTCACTGCTTTTAGGTTACAAAAAATTTCTTCAATCAACAGTTAATTCATTAATTTTACTGCACAGGCACTCAATTGGCCGACCGTCAGTCTCCACTAAAAATTTTATTCGCCCTATTGACCTTTTAAGAGATATGCCTTATAATTTTTTCGATTTTGTGGTTTCGCTTGTGTATAGTGCTGGGGAATCGTCTAAGGGTAAGACTGCAGTCTCTGGATCTGCCTATCGGGGTTCGAATCCCTGTTCCCCAGCCAATTAATTTAATTATAAATGTGGTGAAATAATAGTAAATAATTAATTAATTTTAATGGTAACTGATTATATGTGCCAAAAAAGGCAGGTATTAATTTTATAGATAAACTTTGTAAAACCACTAGTTACTTTAATCTAGTGGTTTTTTGTTATAAAAATTATATTATTTTTTTAAAATACTAATTTTATTGATAATGATTAAGTAAAGTGATTTATATATTTTAAATTACGACTTATTAGATCTATATTTTAACCGCCTTTTGCTTTTTTATTTCCCATGGGCAAAAAAAACGGAGACTAAAGTGAAACCCAATATTTTTATAGTCCTATTTGGGCTGACGATGGCTCTGATTTTGGGACTGAGTCAGACGGTTCTGGCCCAGGAAGCCCCGAAAGTACTGACGATTGCCGGCAAAGCAGAAATCTTAAAAAACGGCCGCTGGTACCGAACCAAGGCGGGAGAGGAACTCAAAGACCAACAGGCTATCAGGCTGGTTGAAGGCCGAGAAGTTACTTTAGTGGCCAGGGAGGGCAAGATTACAATTGTTATTTCCAGCGGCAGCACGGTCAAGTACAACGGTCTTGTACCGGAAAAGAACGTGCCCTGGATTTCCGCTCCCCAACCAACCAGATCAAAATCACCGGTAATTCCGGAGTTTGAGTTGGTTGAAGGCCAGAGCCGGGTTGAAGTTACCCCGGGCCAGCCTCTTCGGATTATTACACCTTTAATTATGGCTGCGGTCCGAGGCACCGGTTTTGCGGTCTCGGTAAAACCTGACGGCAGCTCGGCCATCCGGGTTAATGAAGGCTCTGTATCGGTCATGGGCCGAACCGGGAAGACCAGGGTCATTAAAGCCGGCTCAAGCTATCAGTTAACCGCCGCTGAGTACACGGATTTTCTTAAGAAAAAAGGCTTTACAGTTCCTCCGGAGGGCTGGAGATATATTCCGCATCGGGATTTAGAGGCCTTGGATGCTAAAACTTTCCGCTCCGGAGCGCCCAGACGGCCGGCTTCCTCACCTGCGGTCGGTCAGCCTAAAAGAAGACCCAGACGCCGCGCCAACCAAAATTCCTCGGCCGCCCCCGGAAATATTCCCTACGGTCAGCTTCCGGACAGACGCGATAATAAACGAGTAGCAGCTCAGGTGGAAATGGCTCCGGCCCTTGAAGAAATTTCTCCGGCCTTGAGCCTGAATTTAAGGGTTTCAGTTGATCTGAAAAGCTTCATCCGTCCCTCTGACAAAGGCTACCAAAGCACTGCCAAAATCACGGCTCTTTTTGAAAACAGACCGGTTAAAGGCCCTGTAACCTGGCAGGTTATTGACATTGTTAATCCCCAAGCTTCCTGGTGGCAAAGAGAGCCAAGCGCCCAAAACGGTCTTACCTGGGGCGATACGGCCGACGGGACCGGCTACTGGGAGACAGACGATGTCGCAGGACAAGACCCGGAAGGCTCTACGGCTTATCTGACTGATGTCGTTGGTTCCCGGACAGTGACGATTCTGGCCACAGCCGTCATTAACGGTTACGAGATTGAAGGAACTGCGGAAGTTAAGTACGGCCCCGGACCTCTTTCAATTTTTACCGGTCAGCCCCGGACCAATTCCCGCTGGGCTCAAAAAGCCGGCAACGCCTCGGTCTCCCGGCAGACCATGTTCGGTGATTTTACCGACAGCTCCAACAGTTTTCCGGCCGCCAGGACCTGCGGCGGTACAGTTGATAATACTGGCATTGTTTTAGGCGGCCAACCCGGAGCCTGGACGGCCCGGTTTCCTGACCGAAGCTGGAGGCCAGGGGATTATCCCGGCAGCTGGTATTCTAGATCTTCCAACCTGCCAACTTCCAACGAACTCCTGGCCGTGGCCAGATACGAACCTGACAATTACCCCAAAGTCCTGAGAAAAGGCGCCGCTTTAGCCGCCAACTGGCCTGCTCCGGGAGGGGAAGAGGCTTATCTGACCGGAGAGGTGTCTTTTGATCCGGCTCTGGGTTTGTTTCAGGCCACTAAAGTGACCTTAGGCCACAAAAAACCGGGCAACTTAAATTACAACTCTGAGATTTTCCGCTCCTCGGCGGAAGAGTCCAATTTCGGGGTGGTCTGCACCGGCTGATTTTTTCCTTAATCCGGGCTTAATTCCGGACTAAAAATTCCGGTCTTTTTTGGAGAGATTATGACGATCGTCCTGACCGGCGGAGCTGGGTTCATAGGTTCTCATCTGGCAGTAGAATTCTTAAACGCCGGCCATGAGGTGGTAATTGCGGACAATTTCTCCGGCGGCGGCCAGGCTAATTTGGCCGGTATCGCCGCCATAACCGGAAAATCACCCAAAGTTTACGATTTGGATGTCTGTGACGAAGCCAGACTGACAGACATGTTTTCGGCTGAAAATATAGATCTGGTTGTCCACTGCGCAGGCTATAAGCCTTCCGGCCGGTCCCGTGCCGATCCCATTGCCTGCTATCAGAAAAGCCTCTTTCCGACTCTTACTTTAATCAAATCCATGTCCGACTTCGGAGTCAGGAAGCTGATCTTCAGCTCCTCTTCAGCAGTCTACGACATAACCAATCAGGCTCCTTACACTGAGGAAATGGCGGCCGGATTCTGCGCCAGCCCTTTTGGGACAGCCAAATTTTTCATTGAAAAAATTATCACTGACTCAATTAATTCCGGTTTACTGTCGACTGCGGTCATCTTACGGTATTTTAATCCCGCCGGGGCTCATCCCTCAGGTCTCATAGGCGAGCTGACCCAGGAAACCTCCGCCGGCTTAATGGCCTCCATTGTCCGGGCCGCATCCGGTTCCGGGCCGGAACTTAAAATTTTTGGTCAAGATTTCCGGACCAGGGACGGGACGTGTATCAGGGATTTTATCCATCCCCTCGATCTCGCCGCAGGTCACCTGAAAGCATTAAATTTTATTCAGACCAGCAAAGGTGCTCATGTCTTTAATTTAGGCACAGGTACAGGCTGTACGGTCATGGAAATTATCCAGGAATTTGAGCGAACCAACAGCTTAAAAATTCCTTTTACTTTTTCTGACCGCAGGCCTGGAGATATTGCCGAAAGCTATGCCGACACCACTAAAGCCGCCTGGACCCTGGACTGGAAAGCCAACAGGAATCTGGCAGATATCTGCCGTGATGTCTGGAGCTGGCAGAAAAATCAATAGTCCGGCAATCTGGAAAACTTAATAAGACCTTTTGATATTATAAATATCTGCTATTGCGCTAAATTATAGACTTTAACGGTCAATCAAAACTTGCCGCTTTAAGCCGCCTTATTTTGGCGGCGTTTTTTAATGATCAGAGCAGTTTTTCCCTGTCGTTGGGCTGTGATAAAATATTGAGATATTCAGGTCTAGATAAGACCTTTTAGATGTCAGATACGGAGTTTGACGATATGGTGGATGGAAGCAGCCGGAAAGAAGACACCTTTCTGGCTTTAGATATAGGAGGCACTAGCGTCACTTGCGGTTTAGTCTCCAGAAGCGGCGAAATTTTAATGACCGATTCGTTTCCCACAGCCCAGGGACCAAGTCCGGCGGCCATGACGGAAATAATGGCCGATAAGCTAAAAGACATCTGGACCAAAGCCGACAGGCACCGGCGGCCCAAGGCTTTAGGTATCGGGGCACCGGGCTGGATAAAACCAACAGAGGGCATTGTGGTCATGGCGCCCAATATTCCCGGTTGGCGTGAGGTTCCCATAACCAGGATAATGAGCGAGGCCATGGATCTGCCGGCTATTCTGGAAAACGACGCCAACCTTTACGCTTTGGGAGAGTGGCTGGCCGGAGCCGGAAAAGGCCACGATAATGAGATAACCCTGACCTTGGGTACAGGGGTAGGGGGAGGATTAATCTTAAACGGACATCTGTGGAGCGGTTCTTTTACCTCAGCGGCTGAAGTGGGCCATATTCCGCTAAATCCCTGGTCCGGAGCTATCTGCGGTTGCGGTCGGAAAGGCTGTCTGGAGACAGTGACCTCGGCTAAGGGCATGACCCGTCTTGGCCTGGAATGGCTGGCCAGCGGGCGGGAAACTTTGTATAAAGGCCCGCCGGAAGAATTAAATCCGGCTGTTATGCAAAAACTGGCCTTAAAAAAAGATCCTATGTCCCTTTCGGTCTTTAAAGAAGCCGGGGAAGCTTTGGGACTGGCCCTAGCTGCCATTTTTAATCTTTTAAGTTTGGAAGTTGCGGTTATCGGAGGCGGGGCAGCCGGCGCTTTTGATTTTATAATTAATCACCTCCTGGCCACCTTGGGCGAGCATCTGGTAACGGCCCAGATTAATGAAATTCAGGTTGTCAAAGGCCTGCTGGGGGTTAACGCTCCCTTGGTTGGCGCAGCCGCTTTATTGGAAGCCGCCGGATACTAGCTGCCAATTTTGCGGCTATTAATTTTATAATATACTAGGTTACTTTAAATTTTATATATAATATTGGGAGAATACCATGGCTCTTGATCCTTTGGCCGGTCAATTGGCCCCTTTTTACAAGACTGTCAACTTAGCTCTCCTCCTTTCGGAATATTATGAAGGCGAACCGGCGGCGCCGGTGGCTTTCGGCACTTCCGGTCACCGGGGCAGCTCTTTAAAAGGGGCCTTTAACGAACCTCATGTGGCCGCCATTACCCAGGCTGTAGCCGAATACCGCCGAAGCCAGGGCCACAAAGGTCCGTTATTTTTGGGCTATGACACCCATGCTCTGTCCGAAGGAGCCTGGCGGACCGCCCTGGAAGTTCTGGCCGCCCTGGAAGTTCCGACAATCATCAGCCAAGACCGGGAATACAGCCCGACCCCGGTCATATCTTTTATGATTTTGGAGCATAACAGGCAGCATCCCAAAACTCTGGCCGACGGCATCATCATTACACCCAGTCACAATCCGCCCCAGGACGGTGGCTTAAAATATAACCCGCCCCACGGCGGTCCGGCTGATGTGGACGCGACCGGCTGGATAGAAAACAGAGCCAACGAACTTCTTAAAAATCCGGGGGCAATTAAGCGCCTGAGTCTAAAAAAGGCTCTGAAAGCTCCGACCACCAAAGCGGAAAACTTTATCAAGCCTTTTACCGAGGCTTTAGGATTGACTGTGGACATGGAGGCAATTAAAGGAGCCAGGCTTAAATTGGGGACAGATCCCTTAGGCGGCTCAGGAGTTCATTTCTGGACTCCCATTGCCGAACGCTGGGGGCTGGATTTGACGATTGTCAATCCCAGAGTCGATCCGGGCTTTACCTTTATGACTTTAGACGCCGACGGGGTCATCCGAATGGACTGCTCGTCCCCTTTCGCCATGGCTAATTTGCTGAAGATCGGCAGTAAGTTTGATTTGGCTTTCGGCAATGATCCGGATTTTGACCGGCATGGTATTGTTTCCGGCGGTAAACTAATGAACCCTAATCACTATCTGGCTACGGCTATTTTCTATCTGATAGGCCATCGCCCCAATTGGCCTCAAGATTCTAAAATCGGTAAAACTTTAGTTTCCTCCAGCATAATTAACCGGGTTGTAACCGGTGCCGGACGAGAGGTATATGAAACCCCGGTGGGCTTTAAATGGTTTGTTCCTGGTTTACTGGACCGCTTTTTACTTTTCGGGGGAGAAGAGAGTGCCGGAGCCAGCTTCTTAAGATTGGACGGCTCGACCTGGACCACGGATAAAGACGGCTTTTGCATGACCCTTTTAGCCGCCGAGATGATGGCCAAAACCGGACGGGCTCCCCATGAAATTTACCAGAGTCTGACCGATAAATACGGGTCCACGGATTACAGCCGCATTGATTCGCCCTTATCAGATGAAGATAAGAAAGCTCTGACCGGAACTGACGCTAAATCGTTAGTCGGTCAGAAATGCGCCGACCAGACTGTAGCCGAAGCCTGGACCAGGGCTCCCGGCAATCAGGCTCCTATAGGAGGTCTGAAAGTCGTCTTAGATGACGGTTCCTGGTTTGCTTTAAGACCCAGCGGCACAGAACCCAAGATGAAACTGTATCTGGAAAGCTACCAGGGGCCTGAGTATTTAAATAAACTGGCTCATGAGGCTCAAGCTCTGGTTTTGGGAAAATAGGGGAGGCGTCTTTTTTCCCTCAAATTAGAAGTTACTGGCGGTGAAAAGACCTTTTACTCCAGCCATATAAGTAACTGCAGAAGAATTCCTGGAATAAAGGGTGAAACTTAATATTTCCGGCTTTACCCGCTGACTATCCTGATATGGTTGGAGATGTCTTGAACTTTGGCTTTTAGCGCCAAGGCCAGGCTGACATAGCCTCGTAACTGCACCCGGACCACCTAAAAGTATCCAGATCTCTATTCATAGGCTGAACCGAACAGTCGAAGAAAAGCCTCAATTAAATCCGGAACTGGTCCGCAAATGCAGCTGAAATCATCAACGCAGACCATCGCTTCGTTCTTCTTTTAGATTCCGGCACCCTTGGACGCATATGCGATGGGAAAAGCGCTAATCTCCCTCAGGGCGGCCAAAGCCGGGAGAAGTTGTCGAAATTTTTAGCTGTCAAACACCTCGTCAATAGTCTTGGCGTGAAGGATGCGTCTGGCCCAGAAATCAACCTGCTGGGTACTGGCGTTCAGCAAACGCTCTCCCGCAAAGCTGGCGGCCAGCTCCGAACCGAACTTCTCAGCAAGCTGACTCGACAGCAGCTCTAATCGTCCTTCCTGCCGTCCTTCGGCTTTCATTTTCTGGGCCCAATTGAGGCTGTTGTTAAGCATGCTTTCCACCTCCTCAAGATCCGCTACATTCAGCAACTCCTTCTCTTCAACCCCCATCCGGTTCCAAATCACCCATGATATCAGCCGTGCGAACGCCTGCCTCAATTACGGGAACTCCTTGATCAGAAAGTCATTTTTTCAGGAGGTCTATAAGAATCTTCAGGTTTTCCGGGTTCGGGGCCTGTCCCAGTCTTAACAGGATGGTCACGGGATTATCAATGTCCAATTCCTCTTCAGGAACCTGATTCGTATACACGAAAAAATAGGACAGACTCGCCCCTAACTTGTCCCAACCTGCCGGGGCATCGGTGAGCAGGTCCGCGAGACTACAAGGCGCTGTCCAGTGTCCTGTCCCGGTGAAAAAACCAGCAGAAACACCCTGGGCAACGAGTCGCCTTTTTTTAACTTCTCATCATTAATCACTTTCTCGTACAGCATCCGAGATAGGTCATCATTCGGACAGCCATGAAGTTATCAACACTGCTTTGGAATTCGAGGAGAAGATAAATGTAATGCCACTCATCGTGCAGTTTGAAGCGCCAGACAAGATCGCTGTGGCGATGGCTCCCGGATTTAGATACGCAGCTGTTTCTTAACGGCTCCAAAGTCGATAATTCCAGAAAGCTGGCCCATTTGGCGGGAACTAATCCACAAATCAGACTGGGATCATCGAAAGATGGGTAAATCTAATTTCCCGGCATTACACACAGACTTACCATGAAATTGGAAATAACATACTGATAATAGCCCCAAGACCAGGTACCCAATTTCTCGGGCACTAAAGCCCACGATTCCGCAAGGTCGAAAAATCCAGACGGCTGGACCATTCGGCGGAAACGAATCCCCGAATAAGGCTGGCGGTCATTGGAAAAAGTGGTAAAAATTAATTTTTCCGGCGTTACACACAGGCTATGTTGCCCGTATTTGGAGATCGTCTTGAATTTTGGCTTTTAGCGCCAAGGCCAGGCTGACATGGCCTCATAACTGCACCCGGACCACCTAAAAGTATCCAGATCTCTATTCATAGGCTGAACCGAACAGTCGAAGAAAAGCCTCAATTAAATCCGTAACTGGTCCGCAAATGCAGCTGAAATCATCAACGCAGACCATCGCTTCGTTCTTCTTTTAGATTCCGGCACCCTTGGACGCATATGCGATGGGAAAAGCGCTAATCTCCCTCAGGGGGCGGCCAAAGCCGGGAGAAGTTGTCGAAATTTTTAGCTGTCAAACACC
>JAISEL010000016.1 GCA_031264185.1 Deltaproteobacteria bacterium | reverse complement strand
TAATTTTTATTAAACAGTATAAAAATATTATTGGGTTACTTTAGAGTCTCATTACTCCCTGGTATAAGCGGTCTCAGAAAAGGCTGTTTTCGCAAGTAATTATTTAACGGTTCCTAAGGTTGTCCGGGATCTTTGGCCAGGATCCAATTGGCAGCTTCCTCAAAAATGACCCGAACGTCAACCCTGCCGGATACGGCTAAAGCGGTTTTATAAATTTTATTGCCATGACCTTGAAATTTCAGGGTGTATTTATTTTTCTCTGTCTGAACCATGGCTGCGGCGAGGGCTTTTTCCATATTCTTTTGGATTTGTTCGGCCGTCAGATCCTTATCTTTACCTTTAACATTAACCGCAGCCTTGACTAATTTCAGCTCAATGACGTAATAGTTTCCGTCTCTGGTTCTTAAACGGACATCCAGCTTGCCTGAACCGACTGACTGCTGACAATCGCATTCCTGGCCGGCCATGACCATGGCCAATAGAAAAACCGTCCCGCAGTAGGCCTCGTACTTCAGCTGATCCTCCCAGGGGATGTGGCTGAGAAAGCTCTTGAAAGCCGTCTGAAATTCATCGGCCTGCCTTTGGATTAGAGCTTCCAGCATCGCCTGAGCCTGCTTTTTCATCAATAACGGGTTGTCAAAAGGCTCTTCAAGGAACAGCCAGAGACGGGCCATGGCCGCTTGAATTTCCAGATTAGGGAAACGGAGGCAGAACTTATTTCCCCCTCCTGTAATCAAAACCCGGTCAACTGTCAGGCAGCCGGCCTGAAAAAGCAAGGCTTTGGAGCTGTACTTTGCGCCTGCATCTATGGTGTTCAGTCCGTCAGTCAGGAAATCGCTGCTGCTGAAGGAGGCCAGATCAATTTGGCGGTCTTTAATGAGGTCAGCCAAAAAAGATGTGCCGCCGGAAGCGTACCAGTATTCCGAAAAAAATGAGTTGTCAAAAAAATTAAGCGCCGGCCAGGGGTTCAGGACCCGGGTCCGGCCGTCCCAGGTATAGCCGTCATACCAGTCCAGGATTTTGTTTTTAAAATCCTCAGCAGTTGCCTCTTTATCCATGATGCCCATGGATTTGGTTCTGGCCAGAGCCTGCGGCATCCGATCGGCGAACAGGGAATCGAATTCCTCTAATGTAAAGCCGCAGATGGAGGCGTACTCGGGTTCCAGAGTCAGGTCTTTAAGGTTATTAAGGGCGGAAAAGACTGACGCTTTAGTAAATCTGGTCACCCCGGTGATGAAGGTGAAGCCGCGGTGCTCTTCGGCTGATTTCAGGACGCCGTAGAAAATTCCAAGGGCCTCCCGAATTTTACCGGCCAGGTCGGTCTGAGTGAGTTTTGACAGGATGGGGGCGTCGTATTCGTCGATAAGCACCGCGACATTCCTTCCTTATTTATCGGAAAGCATGGAAATGAGCGAACTGAAAAAAACTGCCGGTGAGGCGCCAATGGGCGACAATTTCTCCTTGTCAGCGATAATTTTTAAGGTGTCGAGCAAATCCTGATTAAGAGAGGTGACGCTGTCGGCGGAGATCGAGTTCAGACTGAGGTGGATAACCGGGTTAGGCGTCCAGTCATAATCCGAATGGTCGTGGATCCACAGACCCTCGAACAGCTTCCTGTTGTCATCGCCTCCTTGAAGGACAGCCTTCAGGGTGCTTACCAGGAGAGATTTACCGAAACGCCGGGGCCGGGAAAGGAAATACGGAGTGTCATTTTCGATAAACTGGCGTATAAGCTCGGTCTTGTCGGCATAAAGGTAGCTCTTCTGGCGAATTCTCGGAAAACCGGCGACGCCGATGGGTATTTTTTTTAAATCAGCCACAGCGGAGACCTTTCAGATCAATAGCAATCCTGGATTTTGGTGAACCGGAGGCAGTAATGATGCCTTCGCAATACCCCATGTTTTCAGAAGCCGAGTTCAAAAAAAAAGCAGTTATATCAATAAGTGACGAAAATACGGCTGACCCTGCCCTTTATTATACCGCAAACATGGCCTGACGGAAAAGATTACGGGCTGACTAAACTATAATGATGATGAGGGAACGCCGGGAAAATCCGCAGTTTTATGACGTGGTTGAGCGGCGGTCGGCCTGATCGCCTGAGATAAGGGGTATGGCCTGATGGTAAGCGCGAATTGGGCTGACTGGCTTGGGAATAAACAATCAGGCTTTGGAGATGCGGCTGACTTAGGCTCAATAAGGACAGCGGCCGTTTGCTTATTCTCTTTTTGTCTCCCGGCCGGGCAGTTTTCTCCGCCTGCCCGGACAAACAGAGTCCTCCTCCAAAGAGAACTTACCCGGCGCTTACAAAAGCGATGGACATATCGGCTCATTAAATATATATTGCGGCTGTTAGTAAAATATGCCGCTGATAAAAAAATAATATTTTATTTATAAATAATATAAGAAATATAAGATACTTATTGATATATTTTAAGCATCTAAATTAGCTATTTTTTATTTGATACTATCATCTACCACTTCTTACCACCAGCTCACTTCTGTCCTCAGTCAGGGCGGAGATTTACCCGTTTTTTGTTCAGAATTCCTCCCGGATCAAAAAATATTTCACTGGCAGTCGAAATTTTATTTCTGTATATTGGGTCATATTGACCAGTAAAGTACTCTGAATAGAGATTAGTGGTAAAAAGTGGCCTGACGGTCCATTTTTTCTGAAAAAAAGCTTGACTTGAGGGAGAGATTGCCTTTATTCTCTATCTTGATGGTTTCCTGAATTTCAGTCCTTAAGGACTGTCCGGGAGGCCTCTCAATTCAGTCTGACCGGTGGCGGTTAAGTGGCATGACCGAGCTTAGACCCCTCACATTTCACGGTAATTTTCCCCATGCCTTGGATGACAAAGGTCGTCTGATGCTGCCGGTGGTGCTGCGGGACGAATTACACAGGGTCTCAGAGATACCGGATCGTCTTTATTTGAGCTACTTTCCTTCAAATCGTCATCTGACTGTTTATACCTTTGAGAAGTGGAAGGAACAGTCGGCGGCCTGGAGCGATGAAAACAGATTCCCAAGCACCAAAGTCCGGGTAGCGGCTCAGAGACTGTTTTTTTCCAACATTGAGATGGTAATCATGGACAAAGCCGGCCGGATCCTCATTCCCGCCAATTACCGGGAACGCATCGGCCTGGTCCCCAGCCAGAAAGTCATTATTAACGGTAACTGCGGGAGAATTGAGATTTGGGCCCCCGAGGAATTCCTGGCCAATGAAAGTAAAGACCTGGATCTGTTTAAGGAAGCCATGGATTTTGATGCCCAGAGAGGTGTCCAGTCCATCCAGGAAACCGGCAGGCTGCCCGAATGGTAAAAGATAAGAAGGGCACTGAGCCGATTGAGCCGAAAGTCTCTCACCGGGGCAAGCCTCTGAAAAGTGTCTGGCTTGATGTTCCGCCTGACCTTAAATATCCGTTCTACGAACCTGACGAGTGGTCTAAGGCTTTCGGACATATACCCGTGATGCCCAATGAGACAACGGTGGCTTTGGATGTCAAGCCGAGAGGGTTTTACGTGGATTTGACCATGGGCGGAGGAGGTCACAGCCGGATGATCCTCTCCCAGTTGGGTCCCAAAGGCCGGCTTCTGGCTCTGGACAGAGATCCCGAAGCCGTGAGATGGGCTTCAATTTGGGCCCACGGCGATCGCCGGCTGATTTTAAAGAGAGCCAATTTCAGCCGGCTGGATGAAATTTTGGAAGAGCTTAATCTGGGCCTGCCGGATGGTCTTCTGGCTGATTTGGGACTTTCGTCCCGGCAGATTTTGGGTCCGGGCCGGGGTTTTTCCTGGCTGAGAGATGAGCCGTTAGATATGCGCATGGACCCGGAAAGCGGACTTACGGCCTATGACATTGTCAATGAATGGCCTGAGGATAAACTGATAGAACTTATCAGGTACAAAGCGGAAGAAAGGAGCAGTGTTCGGTTAACTAAGACGATTATGAACCATCGGGCCAGGAAACCCCTGGAAACAACCGGCGAGTTAGCCGATTTGGTTGGCAAGGTCTTGTGGCGTACTGGACATCACGCCCGCTCCAACCTGGCCACCAAAGTATTCATGGGGTTGAGGCTGGTCGTCAACCAGGAAATGGAAGCTCTTGACGCTTTACTGAAAAAGGCCCACGGGTGCCTGAAGCCCGGAGGCCGGATGGTAGTCATTAGCTTCCACTCCCTGGAAGATCGTCAGGTGAAAAGAACATTCGGCTCGCTGGCGGGCAAAAAATACTGGGAAGCCCTTTATAAAAAACCGGTTCAGCCCACCCGCACAGAGGTGGCGGAAAACCGGAAAGCCAGGTCGGCTAAACTAAGGGCCGCCAGACGTCTGGAACCAGCTAAAAAATCATAATACTGTTTATTTAACTTTCTTGTATTGTTTTCAAAGAGTTTTACATACTGGTAATTGTACTATATTAATTGCTTTTAATTAATATATGAGGCATAAATGTCTATTTTTAAGTCTTCAGCCAAAAACGGGTACCTGCTGGACAGCCAGATCGGCCTCGTCCAGCCTAAGTGGAAAAAAACAACCCAGGCCGGGGTCAAACAAAGGTCCCAGAATAAGGTTCAGCTCCATCTGGAGCAGAGCCGGAAACCGGAAAACCAGCTTCTGGCGCGGCTGCCCAACGAGACTTTGAATTTTCTGTCAGGCCGGAATTTTTTTCTCATTGCCTCGGCGGCTCTGATTTTCTTTCTCGGTCTTTTGGTTTTTATCCGCATCTCGCACAGTCAGAACGAACTGGGCATGGAAATTTCCCGTCTGACGAAATATCAGGTCCTGCTTCAGGAAGAAAACAGGCGCCTGAAGATAGAGCTGGCCAGGCAGGCGTCTTTGGATGAACTGGAGGCTTTGGCCCGCCGCGAGTTAGGTCTAATAAGTCCCAGCCAGGGTCAGATAGTCGTCATTGACTGACCGGCAGCATCATTTAATTCTGAAAGTTTCGGAGACATCATGCAGTCTTTGCCTAAATGCAAACAAAACCGTCTGAACTGGCTTCTAGTGGGATTTGTGTTGGTTTATTTGGCTGTTTTGGTCAGGGCTGCCGAGATCCAGATACTTAAAAGAGATCTTTTATTAAATGAATCCAAAAAAACCTCCGAGAGATCCTTCAATCTGGGTTCCGTCCGAGGCGAGATCTACGACCGAAACGGCGAAAAGCTGGCTTCCTCGGTGGCGGTTGAATCGGTTTTTGTGGACGGCAATGTAATCACGGAACGGGGGGAAGCGTTTTGGGCCTTGTCCAGGGCTCTGGACATGGATTACGAAGATTTGGCTTTAAAGTTTGAAGAGCTGAAATCTCTGCCCGGCACCAGCGCCACCGCCCCTAACCGGACCCTTAAGCAAAGATCATATTCCTGGATCAAGCGGCATCTGTCCGAAGAGGAAGCCGGAGCCGTCAAGGAGGTGAAGATCCGGGGAGTGGGGCTTAAAAAGGAATACCGCCGGGAATATCCCAACGGCGCTTTAGCCGCTCACCTTTTAGGCTTTGTCGGCAAGGACGGTCAGGGACTGGAAGGTTTGGAACTGGCCCTGGACAGTCATTTAAGGGTCAATCCCCAAGGCATTACCGTCCGTCAGGACCGTCTGGGCCGGATTATCATGGATGTTCCGGAACAGGCCATAAGTCAGCCTAAAGGCGCTTCGGTCATGCTGACTTTGGACAGGCAGATCCAGCATCTGACGGAAAAAGCCCTGTCCAAAGCGGTTACAGAGAGAAACGCCAAAAGCGGCCAGGCCGTAGTGGTCAGAGTCCGGACCGGCGAAATTTTAGCCTCGGCCGTTTACCCCACCTTTGATCCCAACACTTACCAGGAAAGCGACAGTTCCATACGGCGCAACAAAATCCTGACCGATCCCTTTGAACCGGGCTCCACCTTTAAAGTCTTTACCGTGGCCGCCGCTTTGGAAGAAAAGCTCATCAGCCCGGAAACGGTTTTCTTTTGCGAAAACGGTCTTTATAAAATTGAAGGGGTCAGCACTTCCATCCGGGATACTTCCAGTTACGGCGATCTCTCGGTCAGCAGGATAGTCCAGGTCTCTTCCAATATCGGAGCCATTAAGATAGGCGAACGCTTAGGGCCCCAGAAACTTTACAACTATCTGACCAGATTCGCTTTCGGGGAAAAAACCGGTCTGGCCTATCCGTCGGGTGAATCGGCCGGCCGTCTCCGCCCTCCCCGGGAGTGGTACCCGGTTGACGCGGCCACAATAGCTTTCGGCCAGGGCCTGTCAGTGACTTCGCTTCAGATGGCTATGGCCGTAGCCGCTTTGGCCAATGACGGCGTTTTAATGCGGCCGACCCTGGTTTCCCGGGTTATAGACTCCCAGGGAAGCATTATTGAGCAGAGGCCGCCCCAGATTGTCAGGCAGGTGGTTTCTCCTCTGACCGCCCGTCAGGTTCTGGCTATGATGCGCATGGCGGCTATGAAAGGCGGAACCGGTAGGAGAGCCGATATTCCGGGTTATCCGGTAGCCGGCAAGACGGGCACGGCTCAGACAGTTCAGCCCGGAAGCTCCGGTTATTCCAGAGACAAGTACGTAGCGTCCTTTGTCGGGGTAGCTCCTTACCAGAATCCGGAACTCTGCGTCTTCGTCTCTTTAAATGAGCCCTGGCCCTCATACTACGGCGGCGAGGTGGCGGCGCCGGTTTTTAAGGAAATCATGGAAGCGGCTCTGCCTCTACTGGATATCCCCATGCTGGAAGAACCCAGCGATCCGGCCTGGCCGGTTGAGGCCAAAGGCAAATCAGCTCCCGGGGCTCCGGGAGTGGTCCCGGGTTCGCCGGCCAATTTTCTGATGGTTAAGCTGAAAAAAGGCGATCGTGGACAGCCCGGCCCCATACCGGCTTTAGGGCAGGATTTTCAGGGCTATGCCGCCGAAAGTCTGGATTTTGACGGTCTGACGGAGGCCAAAGACATAATCACCCCGCCTAACGAAAGCGGCGAACCGGGAATTATGCCGGATGTCAAAGGCATGTCCATGCGGGAAGTTATGGATCTTCTGAGCAGTTTCAATTTGAATGTTGAATATTCAGGCAGCGGAATGGCTGTAAGCCAGGAACCGGCTTCAGGCAGCCGGGTGGAAACCGGGCAGCTGACAAGGATATATTTTGGAGCCCAGTAATGTCTCATCGCCTGTTCGTCTGACTGAACTGGCCGGACAGTTTGATCTGAAAGCCGTTGGCGGAGATCCCCAGGTTTTCGGTCTGACCGAAGACAGCCGGTCCGTCAGGCCGGGGGATATTTTTGCGGCCATCAAAGGCCTGGGCTCCGACGGCCGGGATTATATAGACAGGGCCAGAGACGCCGGAGCCGCCGCTGTCATGCTGGAAGAGCCGGATCTGCCGGTCGGTCCCAGGCTTTTATTTTCCGGAAAATCCGGTTTCAGGCCGGCCGTAAGCCGGGTGGCCCGGACTGTTTACGGATGCCCGGACCAAAAGCTGGCTCTCGTCGGCCTTACAGGAACTAACGGCAAAAGCAGCATCGCTTATCTTTTGGAGGATATTTTCCGGGAACACGGGCTTTTAACCGGAATAATAGGGACTGTCAACTACAGGTGGCCGGGTCAGGTCAGGGAGGCTCTGAACACCACTCCGGAAGGGCCCCTGCTGTACCGGACTCTGGCCGAGATGGTCTCGGACGGCTGCCGGACTGTGGTCATGGAAGTGTCTTCTCACGCCTTGGAGCTGGGCCGGGTCGAGGGGCTGGAATTTTCTCTGGCCCTGTTTACCAATCTGACCCAGGATCATCTGGATTTTCATCTGAATTTCGATAATTATTTTGCAGCCAAGAAAAAATTATTCACCCGGCATTTAAAAAAAGACGGGGCAGTCCGGGCGGCCGTCGGGGTGGACGATCCCTACGGCTCGGCCTTAAAAAAGGAATTGGGCTCTTCGGCCTACGGATACGGACTGACTTCGGAAGCCGACATAAAGGGCTGTGATTTAAGCTGTTCCCTTTCGGGAATCAGGCTGGCGGTTCAAACTCCCTGGGGCGGGTGGGAGCAGGACTCGCCTTTAATAGGCTCATTTAACGCTTTAAATATTTTAGGGGCCGTAACCGTAGCCGGGCTTGCGGGCGTGCCGGCCGAAACCGTTAAAAAAGCCCTGGCCAGGGCGGCCGGGGCTCCGGGCCGGCTGGAAAAAGTCTCCGGACCGGACGGCTGCCTGATTTTAGTGGATTACGCCCATACTCCGGCAGCCCTGGAGACGGCGCTGACTGCGCTGAGAGAACTTAATCCCGGCCGGCTGCTGGTCCTTTTCGGGTGCGGCGGCGATCGGGACCGGCTGAAAAGGCCGCTTATGGGCATGGCGGCCGGCAGCCTGGCCGACCTGACAGTTTTGACATCAGATAACCCCAGAACCGAAGACGCTCAGGCCATCATCAGAGATGCCCAGGCAGGTCTGGACAGTCTTCTTATCCCTGAGCTGGACGGAAAAACGGCTGCCGGTGCTTTCCGGGGGTATCTGGTCGAGCCGGACCGGCGGGCAGCTATTTTTCTGGCCGTGTCGCTTTTGAGAAAGAACGATATTCTGCTCATAGCCGGCAAGGGGCACGAAGACTATCAGATTATCCGGCGGACGAAAATTCCTTTTGACGACCGTCTGGTGGCCAAAGAAGCGCTGGAGAAATTTGGGCCGAATTCAGTAAAAAAGGCGGAAGTTCATGAGCATGGGACTTAAACTTTCCGAAGTCCTGGCCTTCAGCAGGGGACGTTGGTTTGGCCGGAGCGTATCCGAACTGATTTTCACCGGGGTCAGTACGGACAGCCGGAGCATCAGGCCCGGAGAGCTGTTTGTGGCCATTAAAGGCGACACGTACGACGGCAACGACTTCGTTGAGGCGGCCTTAAAAGCCGGAGCCCTGGCCGCCGTTTCGGACCGCCAAGGCCATTTTGACCAGCCGGTCATTGAGGTTGCAGACAGCCTCAGGGCTTTAGCCGAAATGGCCAGGCATGTCCGGCGCCAGAAGGGCTTTAAGGTTTTGGCCGTAACCGGTTCGGTGGGCAAGACCACGGTCAAGGAAATGGTGAAAAGCATCCTTGAGGCCAGAAACCGGCTGATTGCCCCGACCCGGGAGATCTTAGCCACCCGGGGCAACTTCAATAACGAAATAGGCCTGCCTCTGACCATCCTGGAATCCGTAAAAATGCAGCAGGATCCCACTGACGCGGTCCTGGAAATGGGGGCCTCGGCTCCGGGGGAGATCAGGTACCTGACGGAAATCGCCCGGCCTGACGTGGGCCTGGTGACAGCCATCGGACCGGCTCACCTGGAGAAGTTCAAAGATCTGGAGACCCTGGCCAAAACCAAGGGCGAACTCTTGCGGAACATGGATCCGGGCTGCCTGGCCGTGGTCAATAAGTCGGATCCGTTAATGGTGGCCCAGCTGGCCTCCAATTCAGTCAACACTTTATTTTACGGACCGGACGGCCAGGTCTGGCTGAAAAAAAACGAGTCCCGCGGCTTTCGAGGCCAAACCCTGACCTTCGGAGGCCCGGCGGTCAATGACATGGTAGTTGAACTGCCTTTGGTCGGCGAACATAATGCCTTTAACGCGGTGGCGGCGGTGGCGGCGGCTCTGGCCATGGACTGCGGCCAGCTGGAAATAAAGCAGGGCTTAAGCAGGATTGAGGCCCTGGACGGGCGCCTGAAGCCCATTCACGCCGATCAGGGCTACTGGATTATAGACGACAGCTACAACGCCAACCCCGCTTCGGTCGAAGCCGGACTTAACTATATGACCTCAATCGCTGCGCCCGGCATAAAAGGCGCTATCTTAGGCGACATGCTGGAACTGGGCAGTGAGGCCAGAACATTTCATGAAGAGATGGGCCGGTCGGCGGCGGAGCACGGTTTGGATTTTCTGGCCGTTGTCGGATCCATGGCCCGCCAGACCATGTCCGGAGCCAGAACAGCCGGCAGCCGGCGGATTAAGCTGGAGATTTTCTCCGCCCCGGAGGACGCCGCCGACTGGGCCAGAGGGCTTCTGGACAAATCCGGCTTCGTTCTGGTCAAAGGATCCAGAGCCGGAGCTTTGGAACGGGCCGTCGCAAGGCTTCAGGCGAAATAGGGCAGGGCGGAGACTGAAATGCTGTACAAATTCTTTTTGGAGCTTATACCTGAACTCAATTTTTTGAATGTCTTCAGGTATATCACTTTTCGGATCATTTTAGCCTCCCTGACCTCAATGATCTTGTGGTTTTTTTTCGGTCCCAGGTTTATTGCCTTAATCAAGGCTTATCAGATTCGTCAGTACATCCGGGAAGAAGGCCCGGCCAGCCATAAGAAAAAAGCCGGCACCCCGACCATGGGGGGGATCCTGGTTTTGGGCACAGCTTTCGTGTCCTGTCTTCTGTGGGCCGATCCAGGAGCCAAAGCCGTCTGGCTGATGTGGATAGTGACTTTATCTTACGCGGTTATAGGCTTTCAGGATGATTTCCTGAAAGTCAAACGCAGACACAACGCCGGTCTGTCCGGACGGCAGAAACTGGCGGCCCAGGCGCTGATCGGACTTCTGGCCGGTCTTTATCTCTACCTGGCTCCGGGCTTTGATCCGACCCTGACGTTTCCCGGATTAAAGGCTCTGGTCATAAATTTAGGCCCCTTTTACGTGGTTTTCGCGGCTCTGGTTCTGGTCGGCACCTCGTCGGCGGTCAATTTAACCGACGGCCTGGACGGTCTGGCCATCGGACCTCTGATTATGGCCTCCGGCACGTACATGGTTTTCGCCTACTGCGCCGGCAACTCGGTCATTGCCAATTACCTTCAGATAACCGGCGTCCCCTGGGCCTCGGAAGTGGCGGTCGTTCTGGCCGCTTTAATCGGGGCGGGCCTGGGCTTTCTGTGGTTTAACACTTATCCGGCCGATATCTTTCTGGGAGATGTCGGTTCCCTGTCCCTGGGGGCGGCTCTGGGTCTGGCGGCCCTGATCGTCAAGCAGGAACTGGTTTTGATTTTAGTGGGCGGGCTTTTTGTCATAGAAGCTTTGTCGGTCATTTTTCAGGTGGCATTTTTTAAAACATCCGGCGGCCGGCGGTTATTTAGAATGTCGCCGCTGCATCACCATTTTGAACTCAAAGGCTGGCCGGAGCCCAAGATTATCATCCGTTTCTGGATTATCGCCATTATCCTGGGACTGGCCGGACTCTCAACTTTGAAATTACGCTAGTTGGTCAAAAATATGAAATTGGATCTTTCCTGGGAAGACAGAGAAGTACTGGTGGTGGGGGCCGGCGAGTCGGGACTGGCGGCGGCCCGCCTCCTGACGGCTTTGAAGTGCATAGTGACCATAACTGACCAAAAAAGAGAAGATCTTTTGCCCGGGGTCAGAGACAAAGCTCCCGAATCGGTCAGATGGCTTTTCGGACCTCAGAATAAAAAAGTCTATGAAGACAGCGATTTAATCGTAATTTCCCCGGGCGTTCCTTATGATCTGCCGGAACTCAATTCGGCCCGGTCATGCGGGGTTGAAGTGGTCGGGGAGATGGAACTGGCTTTCCGGGAACAGAGTCTGCCCATTTTAGCGGTGACCGGATCCAACGGAAAAACCACAGTGACTTCCCTGACAAGCTACATACTGGCCAAAAGTCCGGAGTTTAATCCTTTTACAGGCGGCAACATCGGCAATCCCCTGTCCAATCTGGCCTGTGATTACGTCATCGGCAGGCGGGTGGACTTTAACGCGGCCGTTCTGGAGGTCTCTTCCTTCCAGCTGGAGACGACGTCCGATTTCGTGGCCGAGGGGGCGGCCGTCCTGAACGTCACTCCCGATCATCTGGACCGTCACCGGAGCATGGCCGATTACTTTCACCTGAAATGCCGGATTTTTGACAACCAGACCACGGAAGACGTGGCTGTCCTGAACGAAGACGACTATCTTTTAAGCCGCAAGACCGTCAAAGGCAGGCGCTTCGGGTTTTCCAGGCGCAGAAGGCCGCCTGTCGGCGGCTACGTCCGCCAGGAGCCCAGGGAAGATGTTCTAGTCATAGTTGAAGGTGAAAAAATTCTGGCCGAGGCGCCCTGGTCGGAATTCAAGCTCTTCGGCACTCACAACCAGGAGAATGTTCTGGCTTCGGTCGGTCTGGCCATGGCCGTCGGCATGGAGGCCGGGGAAGCCCTTTTGGGAGCCAGGGATTTCAGGCCCGGCGATCACCGTCTTCAGCTGGTGGACGAAATAAACGGGATCCGCTATTACGACGATTCCAAAGGCACCAATGTCGGGGCTGTGGCCAAGGCGCTGGAGAATTTTGACGATCCAATCGTTTTAATTGCCGGCGGCCGGGACAAGGATCTGGATTTCGCCTTCCTGCGGCCCCTGATCGAAGAAAAGGTCAAAAACCTGGTTTTAATCGGCGAAACCCAGGATAAGATGAGGGCCGCTTTCCGGGGCGCGGCCCCCGTGTCTCTGGCCGACTCCATGGAAGAGGCGGTCTCGGTCGCCTCCCGGCTGGCCTCAGCCGGCCAGATTGTTCTTCTTTCCCCGGCCTGCGCCAGCTTTGACATGTTCAAGGACTACAAAGACCGGGGCGAGGCCTTCTGCCGGGAGGTTAAGGCCCTGAAAAAAGGCCCTCTGCCCAGGCCCGGCCGCCAGGGCGGAAAAAAATCCGGGGGCAGGAAGAATGAGTAGCGCCGGACGGTCAAAAATACCGCTGGACACGGTTCTGTCCAGCCTTTTGTTCGTCCTGTTCCTGTCGGGCATGGTGATGCTTCTGTCGGCCAGCTACACCCCCGGGGAAATAGGAATGGGGGATCCGTATTATTACATCATCCGGCAGCTGAGGCACGCTGTCCTGGGGGTAGCCGCCGTAATAGCCTTATGGAAGATCCCCTACCAGTTCTGGCTGAAGCTGGGCACGCCCATTCTGATCTTCAGCATTGTTCTTCTGATTTTAGTGCTGGTGCCGGGCATGGGCATTAAGGCCGGCGGCGCTACGAGATGGCTGGTGTTCGCCAGCATTCAGCCGTCGGAGCTGGCTAAGCTGGCCGTGGTCATCTATATTGCCAAATCACTGAGCCAGAAAGGCGAGCTGGTCAATACGTTCAGTTACGGCTTTCTGCCCCATTTTCTGGTCATGATCATCTTTGTGGGCCTGATTCTGCTGGAAAAGGATCTAGGCGGGGCCCTGATTATTTCCTCCCTGATCATGGCCATGCTGTTCGTGGCCGGCCTTCGGTTCATCTATTTTATAGTCATAGCCCTGGTGGCCGTCCCTTCCTTATGGGGTCTGATCACCTTGTTCCAGTACCGCTTAAGCCGCATCTCCGGCTGGTACGATCCCTGGAGCGATCCCCAAAAAAGCGGCTACAGCATCATCCATTCCTTTTTCGCCTTTGCCAGCGGCGGCATTACCGGAGCAGGCCCGGGGGCCAGCACCCAGAAGCTGTCGTTTCTGCCCGAAGTGCATACGGACTACATCTTTTCGGTCGTGGGCGAAGAGCTCGGCTATATCGGGGTTGCGGCCGTGGCCAGCCTTTTTCTGTGCCTCTGCTGCCGGGGTCTTCAGATTTCCCGGCTGGCCCGGGATTTGGGCGGCTTCTATCTGGCCCCGGGACTGACTTTAGTGGTGGGTCTGCCGGCCTTTCTGAACATGGGCGTGGCTTTGTCCCTGTGGCCTTCCAAAGGGCTGCCGCTGCCTTTCTTCAGTTACGGCGGCTCCAGTTTAGTGGTCAGCTGCGCGGCCATGGGCATTCTGCTGAATATCGCCGGCCAGGGGCGTCTGGCCGGACAGGCCGCGGCCGCTGACCGGTCCGGCTCCCTGAAAGACCGGCAGACCGGACTGACGGCAGCATGACCGGCCCCCGCCTCCTCATAGGAGCCGGAGGAACCGGCGGACACCTGATTCCGGCTTTGGCGGTGGCCGAGGCCTTCAGAAGTCTTTGTCCGGAGGCGGATATTTTATTCGCCGGAGCCGGCCGTCCGGCCGAGGCCGTAATTCTGGATCCCGGGGGCTGGGCCCGGGTCGTTCTGCCGGCCAGAGGCTTTAAGGGCGGAACCATCTCCGGCAAGGCCGGGGCCGGCCTTACCGCCCTGAAGGGTTTTTTTCAGGCCTTAAGATTAATCCGCCGCTTCCGGCCTCATCTTTTTTACGGGGTCGGCGGCTATGTTTCCGGACCGGTCGGTCTGGCCGCCTGGCTGACCGGACGTCCGGTGGTGATCCATGAACAGAACTCCCGGCCGGGGCTGTCCAACCGTCTGCTGGCCAGAGTGGCCAGAGAGATTTTCCTGGGCTTTCCCGGGGCCGGAGAGTATTTCCCGGCCGGAAAGACGGTGGCGACCGGCAATCCCCTGAGGCCGGCATTTACGGAGCTTTTGGATCATAAGGTTGATTACAGATCCGGCCAGAAACTGGTTCTGCTGATCATGGGCGGCAGTCAGGGGGCCAGCCGGATTAATCTGGCGGCCATGGAGCTGGCGGCTAAACTGGCCGGCGAAGGCCGGGATTTTGAGATCATCCACCAGACCGGGGCCAGTGACGGAGATGTCACCGGCACTTTTTACGACCGCCTGGGGATAAAGCATGAAACAGCCTCTTTTTTTCACGATCCGGCCGGACTTTACCGGAAGGCTCATCTGGGTCTGATGCGGGCCGGGGCTCTGACCGTCACGGAACTGGCGGCGGCGGGCCTGCCGGCCATTTTAGTGCCTCTGCCCGCAGCTGCCGACAATCACCAGCTGGTTAACGCCCGGACCTTAGCCGAGGCCGGGGGGGCCAGAATTTTAATGGAAGATGAACTGGAGGGGCTTCCGGCCATGGTCACGGATTTAATGGATCATGCCCAGAAATTAAACCGGATGTCGGGGGCGGCCAGAGACCTGGTCAATCCCCTGGCCGCCCGCCAGATGGCCGAACGTCTTCTGGCCTGGATAGGGTAAGTCAGGGCATGTATCACAGAAAACGCCACATCCATTTTGTCGGCATCGGCGGCATCGGCATGAGCGGCCTGGCCGAGGTTCTTCTCAATCTGGGGCACGGCATTTCCGGCTCCGACATCCAGGCCGGAGCCCAGACCGGCCGGCTGGCCGCGATGGGCGCTCAGGTCACGTTAGGCCACTCGGCCGGGAACATTAACGGCGCCGAGGTGGTCGTCGTCTCTTCGGCCGTCGGCGAAGACAATCCGGAAGTGGCCGAAGCCAGGCGCTCCGGCGTTCCGGTCATTCCCCGGGCCGAGATGCTGGCCGAGCTTATGCGTCTTAAAAGCTCCGTGGCCGTAGCCGGCTCCCACGGGAAAACCAGCACCTGCTCCATGCTGGGCATGGTCCTGACGGTCGGGGGCTTGGATCCGACTTTGGTGGTGGGCGGCAGAATCAATAATTTAGGCCTTAACGCCCGTCTGGGCCAGGGCGAATTTCTGGTGGCCGAGGCCGACGAGTCAGACGGCTCATTCCTGCTCCTGTCGCCTATCATTAATGTGGTCACCAATATTGACCAGGAGCACATGAACTACTACCGGGACATGGCTCATCTGGAAGAGACTTTTCTGACGTTCATAAACCGGGTTCCGTTTTACGGGGCTTCGGTCATCTGTCTGGACGATCCCAGGGTCCAGTCGCTGATCCCCAGGATCAAAAAAAGATACGTCACTTACGGCCTGTCTTCGGTGGCCGAAGTCACGGCCAGAGACATAAAGCCCGAGTCCTGGGGCTACAGCTTTAACCTTTACCGCAGACAGGCCGATTTAGGCCGCGTTCAGGTCGGCCTGCCCGGCCGTCACAATGTTCTGAACGCTCTGGCCGCTGCGGCTGTGGGCCTGGAGCTGGGCCTGGCCCCGGAGGTCATTGCCGGGGGCATCGGGGCCTTAAAAGGGGTCGGCCGGAGATTTGAGAAAAAAGGCGAACTGGAGGGGATCACGGTTTTAGACGATTACGGCCACCATCCCACGGAAATACGGGCCACCTTAGCCGCTCTGGCCGAATGCTACCCGGGCCGGCGGAAGGTCATCCTCTTTCAGCCCCACCGTTATTCCCGGACCCGGGATCTGTTTGAAGAGTTCCTGTGGTCCTTCAATCAGGCCGACCGCCTTTATCTGGCCGATATCTACGCCGCCGGGGAACCGGAGGCGCCCGGTCTGGACAGCCGGAAACTGGCCGAGGCCATCAGCCGCCGGGGTCACCGGGGGGTTACGTATGTGGGCGGCGTCTCCGAGCTGCCGTCTCACGTTCTGGCCGCTTTGGAGCCTGGCGATGTGATTCTGACTCTGGGCGCCGGCAACATATGGCAGGCCGGCGAGGAAATTCTGCGGAATCTGTCCGGGCCGGAAACACCGGCGGACGCCTGAGGCCGGAAATGATTCTGCGGCAGGAACTGGACAAATGGTCCAGGGCTCATCCGGAAACTGAGATGACCTTTAATGTCCAGCTGGCGGAACTGACCACATTCAAAATCGGCGGACCGGCCAGGGTCCTGATCTCCGCCTACAACGAGCCCCAGCTGGAAGATATTCTGGCCATGGCCCGCCGTCACAAGTGGCCGGTCTTTGTCCTGGGCGGGGGCAGCAACGTTCTTTTCGAGGACCGGGGCTTCCGGGGCATCGTGCTCCGTCTGGGGCCGGGATTTTCCAGGTGCTTTGTGGCCGGAACCAGGATAGTGGCCGGGGCGGCCGTCAGTACGGGCGCTTTAATCAGACTGGCCCAGGAAAACTCCTTAAGCGGAATGGAGCCTCTGTTCGGCCTGCCCGGCACAATCGGGGGAGCGGTCCGTTACAACGCCGGGGGCCGCCTGGGGGAAGTCGGCGAACTGGTGGAGAGAATCAGGCTTTACGGCTTGGACGGCCTGATCCGGGATATCTACCGGAGGGACTTGAACTTCGGGTACAGGAATTTGAATCTGGGCAACAACCGGGGCCTTATTCTGGAAGTTGAGCTGGGCTTATGCCGGGCTTCGGCCGAGGTCATCCGACAGCGGACGGAAAAAAGCCGGGCTTTCAGAGCCCGCCAGCCCGGCGGCCACTCGGCCGGGTGCATTTTTAAAAACCCCCTGATTCCGCCTTTCGGCAGATGCTACCGGGACGACAGGAGCGATAAGTTTTACGGCAATGAGCTTATGACAGCCGGCCAGATGATAGATCTCTGCGGCTTTAAGGGCCGCCGGATCGGCGGGGCCCAGGTCAGCACCAAGCACGCCAATTTCATCGTCAATACCGGCGGGGCCAGATCCTCAGATGTTTTCGGCCTTATTGTGGAAATCCAGAAGGAAGTTCTGAGGCGGTTCGGATTGCAGCTGGAGACGGAAATATCCTGTCCCTGGGTGAAGGACTTGACCAATGGTTAGATACAGCGGCCGGCTTAAAAAAATTATGGCCGGGAAGCAGGCCTTAAAGCCGAAGAAGGCCGGAGCCGGAAGAGCGCCCGCCGGCCAGCCGGTTTTGAGGCGGCGCTATCCCGGGGAAGCGAAAAAAAACAGAAGCCGGCTTAAAAGCCTGTTTTTAAAGGAATCGCCCCGGGGCGGCGTCACGGTCAGGGAGCCCAGGAAGCCCCTGCCTGTGGGGGCCGTAATCGGCCGGGCCGTAAAGCTTGCCGTGCTGGGCCTGGTCGGCTTTCTGGTCCTGATTGTCCTGTCGGTTCTTCTGGTCGGCGGGTACCTTTATCTGTCCAAGTCCGACTATTTCGCCGTCCGGCACTTAAAAATCGCCGGCCTCAGCCATCTGACCAGAGACGAGGTCCTGACCGCCGCCGGCCTGGACCGGCCGGTCAATAATCTGACTTTTGACGCCCAGGCGGCCGTCCGGAGCCTAGGCAGCCTGCCCTGGGTGGAAGAGGCCCGCATCAGCCGCACTCTGCCGGACGGACTGCTGGTTGAGGTCAGGGAGTATAAGCCCAGGGCTCTGGTCAATCTGGACCAGCTCTATTATCTGGACGACCGGGGCCGGGCCTTTAAAAAGCTGGACCCCGGCGAAAATCCGGATCTGCCAATAATTAACGGTTTTTCCTTAGACGAAATTGCGGCCGGCGGGCCTTTGGTCAGAGAGGCCCTGAACGAGGTCTTTCTGCTCATGGATATCCTGGGCCAAAGAACGGACGAATTCCGGCTGGACAGCATATCGGAATTTAACTATGACCCGGATCTGGGACTGACTCTTTTTACCCGGCGGTCGGGCCTGAAGCTCAGGGTCGGTTTCGGCTCTTATATGGAAAAATTCCGGCGGCTGGGCCGGGTGATGGCCCATTTGAAGCTCAACGGCCAGGCGGCCGGGCTGTCTTTAATTCATCTGGAGACCCCGCCGAGAGTGGTCCTGCGCTACAGTCAGGGCGGATTCGGACTGGAATCTTAAAGGGTCACTAAGAATAGTAAAAAAAGAGTGGTAAAATTTAAAATTATATGATAAGAAATAAAAGTAAACTTTAAGCCGCCTTTAATAATGGCTGAAATACTGATTGAGAGCCGAAAATTATAGAAATTTCGTTTCCTGGGCCGGAATGGGAATGAAGAAGTTAATTCGGGGTCATAAATTACCGGGCTGAAAGGTTTATGGGGGAAAGTTAGGAAAAATTAGGTTTTAAGAGTAAAATCAATTCCGGGCAAAAATTTTTAAGCACCAGTCAATACGGAATTTCTAATTATTGCCTTCTAATTGATATAATTTGCGGTATATATAAAAATACTCAAAAGTAAGCGTTTAGTTTTTTAAAAACTGTATCTGACGTAGAAATTACAGCTGAATTTGCTTATACATCCATTGGATTAGATCCTCAGCCGCAAAGCGGCTGAAATACTGTTGCCGATTGTTCTGGCCTGATCTGGGGTTTCAGGGACTTTTTGGTCAGCTTTGAGTTAAAGGAGCGGGATATATCATGGCGGCCAGCAATCTTGTGGTCGGACTGGATATCGGGACCACCAAAATCTGCTGCCTGGTAGCCGAACCCAACGGTGAAGGCGGAGTGGATATCCGGGGCATGGGAACGGCCAAATCCACAGGTATGCACAAGGGGATGGTGACCAACATCGAGCGGACGGTCAATTCCATCCATCAGGCGGTGGACGAAGCTCAGAGAATGGCCGGCTGCCGCATCGATTCGGCCTATCTGGGGGTGGCCGGAGGGCATGTCAGCAGTTTCAACACCTCCGGCATGATTGCCGTGGAAGGCAAAACCATCTCCCAAAGGGACATCACCAGGGTTCAGGACGCGGCTCTGGCTTTAAGCATTCCCCTGGACCGGGAGGTTCTTCATACCATTACCCAGGAATATAAGGTTGACGATCAGCCCGGCATCCTGGATCCGCCCTTCGGCATGAAAGGGGTCCGGCTGGAAGTTCAGGTCCATGTCATAACCGGGGCCATTAACGCGGTCCACAATGTCATTAACTGCGCCATCCAGGCCGGCCTGGAAGTCAATGACATAGTTCTGGAGTCCGTGGCCTCGGCCGAAGCCGTCCTGACGCCCGAAGAAAGGCAGCTGGGAGTGGCCCTGCTTGATTTCGGCGGCGGGACAACCGACATAGCCGTCTATTCCGGCAGCCGGATCAGGCATTCGGCCGTTCTGGCCATGGGCGGAAACAATCTGACCGGCGACCTGGCCCAGTCTATGCACATTTCCCTGGATTCGGCCGAAAAGCTGAAGATCTTCCACGGCTGCTGCCTGCCCGGTCTAGTGCCCCAGGAACAGTTCATTGAGGTGCCCGCACTGGGCGACACCGGGCCGGAGCAGGTCCAGCTCAGCGTCATGTGCGGCCTTCTGGAAGACCGGGTTGATGAGATCATGGAATTCATCAACAGCGAGTTCATCCGGAGCGGCTTTGACGAGCAGATCAACGGGGTGGTCGTCACCGGCGGCTCTTCGCTTTTGAAGGGGGTCCCGGAACTGAGCCGCCAGGTTCTGGAAAAGCCGGTCCGGCGGGGCATGCCGGGGCATATCGGCGGCCTGACCGAGATCGTCAGGGATCCGAAATACTCCACTGCCGTGGGGCTCTGCCTTTACAGCTTAAGGCAGGAAGAGGGCATTAACCTGCGGGCCTCGGGCTACAAGGGCGGCAAAACCCTGTGGGACAAGCTCCGCGACCGTCTGGCTTCGTTTTTCCGGGGTTAAGGCCGGGGCTGCCTTCTGGCTGATAATGCTGTCCTCTTTTATTTTGTAATAGTGATTAATTAACTGATAAATTTCAAAATCGGCTTTAAGGCGGGATAATATGGATAACGATGATTTCACTACCGATTCATTGGATATCTCAGACTGCGGCCTGGAATTTGTGGATGATTCCGATCAGTTTCACCACAAGATCATGGTCATGGGTCTGGGCGGCTGCGGCAACAACGCCATCAACTACATGGTCAGATCCGGCCTGAAAGGTCCGGTCTTTATCGGAGCCAATTCGGATCTGCAGGCCTTGAATCCCTGTCTGGCGGCCCGTAAAGTCCAGCTGGGAGTCAAAACGGCCGCCGGTCACGGCTGCGGCGGCAATCCGGTGATCGGCCGGAAATGCGCCGAAGAGAATCTTGACGAGATCCTGAAGACCCTGGAAGACAGCGACATGGTTTTTCTCATGGCCGGCCTGGGCGGCGGCACGGGCAGCGGGGCTATTCCGGTGGTGGCTCAGGCTCTGACCAAACTGGACAGTCAGCCGCTGGTCGTCGGGGTGGTGACCAGACCCTTCCCCTGGGAGGATTACCGGGAGCCTCTGGCCGATGAAGTCATCACGGAGCTCAGGCGCTACTGCAACAGCGTCATCATCATTCCCAACGCCCGCCTGTGCGAGCTGGACCCGGATCTGCCCTTCATGCAGGCCAAGGCTCTGGTGGACGACATTCTGTACCGGGCCGTCTGCAGCATTACCGAGCTGATTGAAAATTCCGGGGAGATTAACGTTGACTTTGCCGATGTCTGCAAGATAATGACCAAAAAGGGCTCGGCCATCATGGGCTTCGGGGAGGCCTCTGGCGAGAAAAGGGCCCAGAGGGCTCTGGAGATGGCCATCACCAATCCTTTGATGTCAGAGACTTCGCTGAAAGGCGCCAAAGGGGTTCTGGTCAACATTACCGGCGACCGGTCTACGCCCAACGGCGAAGTTCAGGCCATCAACAAGCTGGTTCACAGGGAAATCGGGCAGGGAGTTGAATTTATATGCGGTTTTGTGGTAGATGATAGTCTTAAAGACACCAACACCTTAAAGGTGACCGTGGTGGCGACCGGACTGGACCAGGAGGAAGCGGAGGATGAGGCCGCCTTTTCCCAGTCCGATGCCCGGAACGGCGCTGAGATCAACATGCAGGTGCCCGTGGAAATTGATTCCGCCTGGCCCAGAAGCGCGGAAAACGCCGGCAGCGGCCATTTGGCTCCAGTATCCCAGGCGCCTCAGGCTCATGTTCAGGGCCGGGGCCAGGGTTCTGTTCAGGGTCAGGCTCAGGGCCGTGCAGCTCAGACTTACGCGGAAAGCCAGACTTCCGTCCGGCGGCCCGTGCTTTTGAGCCCGGGCGAAACGAGAACGCCGGCGGCTCCGAAAGATCCGGCGGCCGCGATGGTTATCCGATCCGGAAGCCACCGTCAGCAAACGAGATACGAATACAATCAGGGCGTTGATCCGGCTTTCACCCAGAGTGAGTTCTTCGATCTGCCGCCGATCTACCGGGATCGGAAAAACAAGGACCGGAAAGACCGGGATCCCCTGGTTTAGCGGCTTAAGACCTGCCGCCTGACGGTCAGTTTTCGGGCAGTCACCGGTCGGCCGCCGGAAGGTGTCGTGCGATGGAAAAGTGTAATCAGCATGTTTTCAGGATATTAGGTCTGGGCGGCTGCGGCTGCAACGCCGTCAGCCACATGATCCGGTCCGGCTTGAAGGGGGCTGATTTTGTAGCCGCCCACTCGAATGTCAGGGTCTTAAGACGCTGTCCGGCTCCGGCTAAAAAGATCCAGGTCGGGGTCAGGACTGCCAGAGGCGGCAGCTGCGGGGGAGTGGCCGAAAAAGGCCGCCGTTCAGCCGAAGAGAATCTGCCGGAAATCATGGCTGCCCTGGCCGGCAGCGATCTGGTCTTTTTAACCGCCGGTTTGGGGGGAGGAACAGGCAGCGGGGGGCTGCCGGTAGTGGCTGAGGCTCTGTCCCGGCTGGAAAAGCCGCCTTTAGTCGTGGCCGTCGTGACCATGCCTTTCAGTTACGAAGACTTTAAGCTGCCTCTGGCCGGACAGGTTCTGGAGGAGCTTTACCGGCACTGCAACAGCGTCATCGCGGTTGACAATTCCAGACTGGAGGCGGATGACCCGGATCTGCCCTTCATGGAGAACAATAAGAAGGCGGACGCGATTTTGTACCGGGCTGTGTCCAGCATTATTGATCTGGTCGATGTTCCGGGGGAAATCAACATAGATTTCGCCGATGTTTCGGCTGTTCTGGTCCATAAAGGTCCGGCCATCATCAGTTTCGGGGAGGGCAGAGGCCCCAGGAGAGCGGCGGAAGCCTTAAAGGAGGCCGTCTCGAATCCTCTGGTGTCCGAAGCGACCCTGTCCGGCGCCCAGGCCGTCATCTGCAACATCACCTGCGACGATATGGTTCTGGTCAGGGAAGTCACCGAAATAAACCGCCAGATCCATCAGGCCATCGGCTCCGGGGTCAAGCTTTTCTTCGGTCTGGTGGTTGACCAGAGCCTTAAGGATACGTCGCTTCTCCGGGTCACGATTCTGGCCTCCGGTCTGGTCCGGGAAATGAAACCGGGTTTGAGCGGACCGGACGAACTCTCGGAAGAGGATCTTCTGCCTCTGGAAACTTTGGACTTGGATTCCGAACCGGAGGCCGGAGACAGGAAAGCGCCCGTTAAGCTGTTTTTAGGAGAAAAAGAAGTCAGTCGGCCGAAACTGGAAGTCATCGCGCCGGCCGGTAGATCTGAAAATCCTCCGGCTTCCGTAGAACCGGGACCTTACGCCGCTTCCCGCCGGACCATCCGTCCGCAGCTGGAGCGCTATCAGGGTCAGAACGTTTCTTACAATGAGGAAAGTTCCGGGGTCGAACCGGTGAATAATAATCCCGGTTTGTACGACCAGCCCCGCTTTATCAGAAAACCGGCGGACTAATTGGAAGATTACGATTCTCCCCGACTCAGACGAAGAACCAGGAACAAATATACCGGGTATCTGGAGCAGGAACGGGGCACGGTTTACAAGGAGCCGGGCGGCAGGATCCGGATAGGCCTGATCTGGCCGGGGCCTTATGAGACCGGCCAGTCGTCTCTGGGGTTTTTGTCCGTTTACTCTTTAATAAATGTCCAGCCCAGAGTCTACGCTGAAAGAATTTTTCAGCCCGAGCCCGGCCAGGCGCCCCTGTCCCTGGAAACTCAGTCCCCGCTGGAGGCCTTTGATCTTTTAGCCGCCTCGCTGACCCTGGAAAACGACTACTGGATTTTTCTGGACATCCTGATTAAAGGCCGGATCAATCCCGACCGGGCCGACCGCCGGGGAGAGCCGATGGTTTTTGCCGGCGGGGTGGGGGTCTGGTCCAATCCCTGGCCGGTCATTCCCTTTCTGGACCTGATTATGCTGGGCGAGGCCGAAATCCAGTGGCCCCAGATTGTGGAGCATTATCTGGACGTCTCGTTCGCTTTGACTCCCAAAGCCGGAAAACTGAAAATTCTCTCCGAGAAGGTGCCCGGCGTTCTGATTCCCAGCCTCTGGCCGGAAGAAGTCCTGAAAGGGGAAGCTCCTTTAGCCGAACCCGTCCGTCCGGCCGTACTGAAGTGGCCGCCTAAAGGCTACTACCCCCCTGTCTCGCCCATAGTCACGCCTAATACCGAGCTGGGCGAGCGCAGGCTGGTGGAGATAAGCCGGGGCTGTCCCTACGGCTGCCGGTTCTGTCTGGCCGGAGTGCTGTACCGCCCTCACCGTCCCTGGCCGAAATCTAAAATTATCTATGTCCTGGGCCGCCCCAGACTGAAGAACGATATGGTCGGCCTGGTCAGTCCGGCTGTGGCCGATCATCCGGAGATCGAAAGCCTGCTGGAGATTTTAGCCAGTCAGAACCGGGAGGTCTCGGTTTCGTCGCTCAGGCTGTCGTCCCTGACTGAGAATCTGACCCGCCGTCTTCTGGCCGCCGGGGTCAAAGGTCTGGCCGTTGCTCCCGAAGCCGGCAGTCAGCGCCTCAGGGACTCCATTAATAAGACCCTGAATGAAGAGGAAATTTTAGGCTCCTGCCGTCTGCTGTCCGAGGGCGGCCTGCGCCGGCTGAAGCTTTACTTCATGCTGGGGCTGCCCGGAGAAACGGACGAAGACATAAGGTCAATAGCCGAACTCTGCCGGAAGATCAAAAAAGCCGTCCAGACCAAAAGCTTTGCCCCTAAGCTTATTCTTTCGGTCGCCAATTTCACGCCCAAGCCCCAGACGCCTTTTGAATTCGTTCCCATGCTGACCGAATCGGAGCTGAAAAGACGGGGGCAGATCCTTAGGGAAGCGGCGGTTAAGGTAGGCGGCCTGGAGCTTAAGCTTGATCCGCCCATCTGGTCCGTTGTCCAGGGGATGCTGGCCAGAGGCGGAGCCGAAGCCAGCAATCTCGTCCGGTGCCTGCAGGCTGAGCACGGCCGGTGCCGGCCTGCTTTCCGCCGGTTCAGGGCCGCCTACAGCGAAGATCACCGGCACCGCGATTACGAACGGTACCTTTTTTCGGAAAACTGGCCCCGTGACCGCTATAAGCCCTGGCGGGTGGTGGCGGTCTCGGCCGGGCCGGATTTTTTGGAGAATGAATACAGGCGGTCTCTGGCCGACGCGGTGAGCCCCGCCTGTCCGCCGGGACTGGCCTGCGGCTGCTGCGGTTCCTGCGGCTTCAGCCGGAAGAATGACTGACCGCATCAATGGGGAGAGAGTTCAGCAGTTTCGGCTCTGATTTAAAGGATCATACAGCCGAAGCCCAGACCGGAGGCCGGGCCGGTATCGGCGATAAAGTCCGTTTTTTCCCCCCGGAAACGCCGGAGGAGGCGGCCGGGCGCCTGCTTATGATCGGCTGGGAGGGCCGGGAGTCCGGAGATTTAAGGGCTTTGATCGATGAGTTTCATCCGGGCGGCCTGATTTTTTTTAAGCGCAACTATCCCCTGCGGCCGAAACAAAGCGACCGGCCGGATCTGGCGGCCCCGGGCGCTCTTCAGGAAATGCTCCGCTTAATTCAGAAATATGCCCGGAAAGTTACGGGCCGGGCTCTGCTGATGGCTGTGGATCAGGAAGGCGGACTGGTCAGGAGACTGCCGGAACCGTACTTTCAGCTGCCTTCGGCCCGGGAGCTGGGCCTTATGGGAGTCAGGGCCGCTGAGTCCCTGGCGCGGCGGGCCGGCCGGGAGCTGTACGAATCCGGCTTTAATTTGAATTTAGCCCCGGTTTTGGATCTGGATACGGCGGAAGGCGGCTACATAGGCCGCCGGTCTTTCGGCGGCGACCCTGAACTGGTGAAGGAATGCGCCCTGGCTTTTGCGGCCGGTCTTTCGGCCTGGGGCATCCTGGCCTGCGGCAAGCATTTTCCGGGCTTAGGCGGAGCTGTTCAGGATCCCCACAAGCAGACGTCGGAAATAGACCTGCCCGGAGAGGCTGTGGAAAGAGCCGTTGATATTTTCCGGGCCCTGACTGAGGCCGGCCTTCCGGCTGTCATGACCACCCACGCCTACTGCCCGGCCCTGGATCAGCATAACATGGCCACTTTTTCCCGGGAGATTGTCCGCTGCCTGCGCCAGGACATCGGCTTTGACGGGCTTCTGCTGACCGATGACCTGGAAATGGGCGCCGTCAGCCTGGAAGCGGATCCGGGTCCGGCCGCCGTCAAGGCTGTTCTGGCCGGCCACGATCTTCTGCTGGTCTGCCACCGGCTGGAAGCGGTCAGGGCGGTCTACAAGGCTGTTTTGGAGGCCATCCTGAATAACCAGATCACCCAGGGCCATCTCATAGAATCCGGCCTGAGACTGCGCCGGTTTCTGGAAAGGCTGCCGTACTGACATTTAAGTCCGGGCCTCCGCGCCTGACGGGAAGTCTTTTTTGATCAATTAAGAATTGTCCGGCAGAAATGCTGAGAACGGGAGATTCAGCCGGTGTTCAGGCATACCTATCTTTTGGAGCCGGGCCTTTGGGCCGTAGAAGGCCATTATTACGATCAGGAAGATAACCGGCACGATGCCCAGGGACAGCTGCTGATGAGCCATGCGGCCGGTCTCTGGACTCTGGAGAGCCAGCTCCGGATTTCCGGGCAGGATCAGAGGGATTTCATCAGCCGTTACGAAATAACCCCCATGCCGCCTGAGGCTTCCTTCACGGAATGGAAATCCCAGGTCGGCGGGCCGGAGCCCATTTACGGCCTTTTTGTCCTGGTGGAGGATACGGTCATGATGCCCTGGCAGTCCCAAAGCGGCCTGTACTGGGGTCAGGAGATTATGGGCTGGAAGTCGGCTGACGAATATCTGGGCCGGGGATTCGCTTTTCTGAAGGAGCAGAAAGTTTCGGCCTGGGCCTTTCGGCTGACCAGGCAGAGCAAGGCTGAAGACATGGAGCCGCTCTGACCGGCGGCCGCCGCTTCGCCTGACAGCCGTTAAGACCGCCTGGCAGCGGACAGTCAGGAGATTTTCAGGAGTCTTTTGTGAGTTTGGGAGAACGCGTAACCAAAGGGCAGCTCAGCCGGTGGCTGATAGCGCTTATCTTGATCCCCCCGACTTTATTGGCTATTTTTATGGACAATAATCTGGTCATTCTGGGGGTGGTCGGCGTTCTGGGGGCTGTCTGCTGGTGGGAGTTCAGCGTCAATCTGCTGGGCCGGGAGCGGCTGGGGCTTCTTAGTTTGGCTGTTCTGGGCTGGCTGGCCACCGGGGCTGGGGCTCTTCTTTTCGGCCCCCAGGGCCAGGGTCTGGGTCTGGCCTTGTCCTTAGGTCTGGGGGCTCTCTACTTAATGGCCGTTCTCCCGGAAAAGGAAGACCGGGCGGCGGTCAATCTTATTTCCCGGTACGCGCTGGGCCATTTTTATTTAAGTTTTCTGCTCTCCTTCATCTTTTTGATTAAGCAGGAATATTTCGGCAGCAGGTGGCTGTTTTATGCCATTTCAGTCACCTGTCTGACCGATACCGGGGCCTACTATATCGGGTCCTATCTTAAAGGCCCCAGGCTCTTTCCCAAAGTCAGCCCGAATAAAACAATTTCCGGCCTGTTCGGCGGGTGTCTGACCGCCGTCATTGCCGGAGCCCTGTCGTTTTCCTACCTGCCGCCGGAGTTTTCCCGGTCTTCCATTGCGGTCTTAAGCCTGGTCCTGGCCTTATGGGGGTCCTTCGGGGACCTTTTTGAGTCAGCTTTGAAAAGAGCCATGGGCCTTAAGGACACCTCATCTATATTACTGGGCCACGGCGGAGTCTGGGACCGGCTGGATTCCCTGCTGTTCAACCTGCCGGTGGTCTATTTTTACATAAATTTCCAGATGTCCCCTTAAGTTTTCCGAACAGGACAGGCCGGACAGGCGGACATATAATTTAGGTCAGGTTTTTAGTTTACTGGAGGTCAGGATCAGCCGGTCCGGCCTCCGATTGTTTAAAGAGCTGTCGGTTTTAAGAATAAAAGATTTTAAGCATGACTGATCCTATAAAACTGGCCGTATTAGGCTCAACCGGTTCCGTCGGACGTCAGGCCCTGAGTCTGGCTGAGGCTTTTCCTGAGCATATAGAGATAGTTGGTCTGGCGGCGGCCGCCAGCCTGGAGCCTCTGGCCGGATCCGTAATCCGTTTTAAGCCAAAAGCGGTTTCGGTTCTGGGTCCGGATGAGGCCGGAAAACTGGCGGCTCTTTTAAAAGCCAGAGGCCTCAGAAAAGAAAACTTTCCGGAGATCCTGTCAGGGGAGGCGGGAGCCGCATCCGTAGCTGCCCATAGCGGAGCGGCTGCAGTTCTTTCGGCCATGGCCGGAGCGGCCGGGCTGAAGCCGACCTGGGCCGCCCTTAAGGCCGGGCTTAAGGTCGCTCTGGCCAATAAGGAAAGCCTGGTTTTGGCCGGAGAGCTTATCCGGCCTATGATCAGTCAAATTTCGCCGGCGGACAGCGAGCACTCGGCCGTTTTCCAGGCTTTGGGCGGAAAACTGACCGGCCAGGGAATCAGAAGGCTTATTTTAACTGCCTCAGGCGGTCCTTTTTTAGGCTGGACCGCAGAACAGCTCAGATGCGTAACCAGGGAAATGGCCCTAAACCATCCCAGATGGTCCATGGGGCCTAAAATAAGCTGCGACAGCGCCACTTTAATGAACAAGGGTCTGGAAGTCATAGAGGCTCATCATCTTTTCGGGATCCCTTACGATCTTATTGAGGTCCTGGTTCACCCCCAGAGCGCGGTTCATTCTTTGGTCGAGTTTGTCGACGGCTCTCAGCTGGCTCAACTAGGTCCGGCCGACATGCGCCTGTCTTTGGCTTACAGCTTAAGCCATCCCGCAAGATGGCCGGTAGCCGGCCCAAAGGGATGCCGCAGTCCTCTGGGGATTGAGGCTCTGGATTTAACTTTAAGCAGCCTGACCTTTGCCGAGCCGGACCGGAAGTTCTTCCGGGGCCTGGCCCTGGCCGAAGAGGCCGGCCGCCGGGGAGGGACAGCTCCGGCCATTATGAACGGGGCCAATGAAGAGGCGGTCCGGGGGTTTTTAACCGGTCGGATTCCTTTTGTTCAGATAATACCGGTGGTTGAAGAGTGCCTGAATATTCTGCCGATAGATAGGGTCTCGACAATGGAAGGAGTTCTTGAGGCCGATAAAAGGGCCCGGCTGGAAGCAGGTAAAATTATGGAACGGTTCGAAAAAAAGTCTTTACATTAATTTCCTTTTAGTCTACTATGATCAGGAAGAAAATTCAGCTGTATAGAGCCTGAGTTCATAGTCAGGTAAATTATGCTAATTGGGAGTGTAATCTTAGCAATCTGCGCTGAAGGCTGCCGTAAACACCCAAGGATTGGACTCAGATGACCTGAATTTGCCTCTCAGCAGGGGAATTTTTTAAAGAATCTCCTGTTTTTTGCCGATGAAGGATGTTGAAATCATAATATTTAATAAGTCATTTTTTTCCGGTTCTCAGTCCCTGGCAGTCAGTAATCAAAAGACAGGTTTTGTCCGGGATAATTTTTCGGTCAGCTCGTTTCAGAGCCGGAACAGTTAGGAAAAGCTCAATATTTTTACCATAGATAAAAATAAACTAAAATAATTTTAGAAAAATAACGCTGAATTTATTTATTCTCTGGATTTTGTCTTTTGAGCTGTTGACAAGGCAGTATTAGACGGATATAATTTCTTAAATTTTGTTTTTTGTAGCCTTCCGGGTGAAAGAGAGCCGGGGTAAGTCCTGATTTAAAATTGTCCGGAAGTAATGGCAGTTTTCCGGAGTCTTTTTTTCATTGAACCATGCCGGTTGAACCTTTATATTTGGCTTTTTGCTTTCGCGGCCAGAAGAAAGGGAAAGACGGAATTTTTTTGGGAGAGAAACTGTTTTTAATTGACACGGCCCGAAGTTGGTGCTAAAGTGGCCAAGGAAATGCGTGAGCTTTGGGGTTTTATCCGAAAGGAAGAGTGAGCGGTGATTTAACCTGGCGGATATTAAGGGTTTTAGGCTCTTTGAGTTATTTTGCTGTCCGGTTAGGAGCTGATCGGGGTTTACAGCAGTAATCCGGGTTAAAGATTGGGAATAAGATAGCTCTTGATTTTATTTGCCTTATTTTTTTTCAAAAAAATTGCTAATTATATCTGTTTTAAGTCGGATCAAGGGTGAGGGACCCTGGATCTGCGAGTTTTATTTTTTGGGGCGGGTTTTAATTACTGGCAGTGTTAAGAATCTTTACTAATTTGGCAAGCTTTAAACAGAAATTCGATGGAGGTGAAAAATAAATAGTATAAAATAATAAAAAATTTGGTGATTATCTTGGTTTTTAAGTGTTTGAGAGTTAAAATTATAGTTTTTAGGCTTTTAACTTAACAATTACGGGGTTCGACTGAGGGAAACGGTTTTTTTGCAGGGCCCCTGATGTACAACAAGGAGTTACGGATTTATGGAACATAGGCAGAAAACGTGGGGCGGCCTGACTTTGGTGTCCGCCTCGCTGGCAATGGTTTTAGGGGCCCTTCTGTTTTTGGGCAATGGAGTGGCCTGGGGTGGACTTTATAATGGCACTAATGTTACTGTAGATGGAACAGATGCTGATGGTTCCGGTACAGTTTTAGCTGATATGGATGGCGGTAACATATCCGCTGGTAGTAATATTTCCCTTAACAATACTGCAATGGGAAATTTATCAAACATAACAGCAGTAGACAATATTGTTATTCAGGGAAATTCAACTATTAACATAAACACCACACAGAATGCAGGCACTTCTGAAGATGGTGGCCTTATAACTGCTGGCGGAAACTTTATTATAACCGACAGTAAATTGAATGTTTCTGAAAGTGGCTCAGGCACAGGGTTAAATATTACTGTGACTGGCGATATTATCCTGTCAAACGGAACAATCACTGCCTCGGACGGAAACATATCCCAATTGGTCAGTACTGAAGGTTCCGTTATTTTGGACAATGGCAGCTTGGTAAATTTAACAGGTTCCGATTCAGGAAATATTTCCGGCAATCAGTCAGTTATTATAAATAACGCAACTACTGTTGTCGCTGACTCCATAGATGTCACAGAAGGACGTCTGAATATTACTGACAGAAGTAACGTTAACGCTACCGGTAATATTACTGCGAATAAGACCATTACGATTGGCAGCAGCAATGTAACTGCCGCTAACATTAATTCCACTGAAGGCAATATTGACATTTTAGCTAATAGTCTGGTCAATGCTACTGATGGTTATATTATTGCCAATGGAAGTCTTACTATTGATAGCTCAAATGTTACCGGTAATCTGACCGCTCTGGAGGAAGGCATATCAATCACAGGCAGCAATATTAATGCTACTGGCGCTGCTGGTGAGGGGATAAATGCCAACCTAACTGTAGAAATAGTCACCAGCAATGTAATTCTCGGTGATGCTGGAATTAATTCTTCCAACGGAAGCGTCATCCTGTCCGGCGACAACGTTACAGGCGCGTTCATTGAAGCTAACCAAAGCATTCAAATTACCGGCGGCCAGACAAATCTTACCGGCAATATTACAGCCGGAACCTATGTAACTATTGAGGATGCGGTCAGGGTTAATGGCACCAACATTCAAACTGCTGCGGGCGACATTAATATTTCCGGCTCCAATATTAATCTTTCAGGTAATATCACTGCTAACGAAGGCAATATTAGCATCGTATCAGGAAATGTAAGCACGGAACTTATTCAGTCAGTCAATGGGTCTGTAAACATTTCCGGTGTTAATGTCTTAAACCTTACACCTGTCTCAGCTGCTTCCGGCTATGGCATACTGGCAAACACTTCTATTAATATAGAAGATGTAGGTTTGCTGAATTTAACTGGTACTGGTTCAGCTGGTATTATTAATTCAACGAGTGATTCTGTGCGAATTGCTAACACTAGGTTTGCTGCCGAAACAAATTCAAACTGGACTGTTTACGCTAACACAAGCGTAGATTATGATAATGTTAACGGTTCTTTCGTTGATATCATTGGCGAAAATGGTTATGTTGACCTGATTAGCTCGAATTTGAATGTAAGCGGCAATATTACTGCGGCCACCGATGTTGTTATTGCTGGCACTTCATTAAATATGAGTGGCGCTTCTTCGTGGATCAACGCAACTAACGGCGATTTAACCATTGTCGGCAGTACACTTATTGCAGCCGACACTCAGTTTTACAGCAATAATTCTATAGCAATTGATGACACCAATGGTTCTGTCGGCAATTTAACTGCCGATAAAGCTGGTGTTGCTATTTCCGGTTCGAATTTGAACTTAACCGGAAATATTGTCGCGAACACTAGCGTTGCTTTAAGCGGAACCACCTTAAATATGACTGTCCCTTCTTCTTGGATTAACGCAACTAACGGCGCTTTATCCATTACAGGCGGTACCCTTATTGGCACCGACACTCAGCTGTACGGCAATCAGTCTGTAGAAATTGATAACACAGTGGGCGCTGTTGGCAATTTAACTGCCAATAGTACTTATGTTAGCATTACTGAATCGAATTTAAATGTAAGCGGCGATATTTTAGCAGCCACGGATGTTTCTTTTACCAACACTACCTTAAATATGACTGGAGCTTCGGCGTGGATCAACGCCACTGGCGGCGATTTAGCCATTGTCGGCGGTAGCCTTATTGCTGCCAACACTCAGCTGTTCGCCAATAATTCCGTATCAATTGATGGCACTAAGGGCTCAGTCGGCGCTTTAACTGCCGAAAACGGGGCGCTTTCCATCATAAACGAAGCTGACTTTAATGTCAGCGGCAACATAAGCGCCAGCAGCGGAGTTGTAGTTGATAACAGCGCTTTGAATTTAACTGGGACTTCTGCCTTTATTGAGACAGCTTCCGGCGACATTGCGATTAACGGTTCTGTTGTTAATTTCGCTGGCTCTAATGGAGTCATCACTACCGGCACCAGCAATGGCAGCGTGGTGATTGATGGGAGTACTGTTACTGTTGCTGACATTTTGACCGGAACTAACGGCAACCTGCTAATTACCGGGGACAGTTCAAAAGTTAATGTTACTAATACTGTAGAAAATACTAACGGCTCCATTGAAATTTCCGGTGGCACGAATAGTCTGTCCTTAATAGATGCTGATAGGACTAATATTGTTATCAGCAATGGCGAAAACTATATTGCTAATTTGTTGAACGTGGCGCCTACAGAGTCAGACGGTTCTCTTTCTCTGAGAGGCGGCAATAATACCATTGACAATATATTCCTAGAGAATATTTCTTTGGTAATGTCTCAAAACTCCAATAACACGCTCCGGGGCTTTGTCAGTGTAAATAATGGCAGAATTGCCAGCAGCGCCGATTTTGTTAATTTAGCAGGCGCTTATGTATATGTAGACAACGGCAGCGTGGCTTTTACCAATGGCACAGTCACCATGGGTAACACCGGGTTCAACATCACCAATCCGGTTACCGGCTCTTCATCCGTTACCGCTTCAGGAGAAGATACCGAAATCATTCTGACTTCTAATTCTTTTGTTGATTTCGATGATCCGTCCAACAGCGGCTTTATTCTTTCCGGCGGCAGCGAAATATCAGCTTTCGGTTCCGGAATTCCCGGCAGCCGGAACTTTATTAACGGTAGTATCCGGGTAGGTGACGACAGCGGCTTGAACATCGGTCAAAATAATATTCTTGAGGTTGGTCAAGGCGTATTTTTGAATGACGGTTCCTTCCTTAACCTTCTGGGGACTTCCTCCGCTGACCTTGGCCAGCTTGAAGCTGACGTAGATTATAACGGTACGGTTGAGGTCATGTTTAATGACGGCAACATTACAGCTGCCAATATGAGTAATTTTGTGGGAGCTACAATCATCAATGGAACTGTTGATAATGTTACTCCTAATTCCAAATTTGAAAGTCCATTCTTTGATATTACCGTTAATCCAGCTGGCCAGGCTGTTGTAAACTCATATGTTGGTTTTACCGGAGCGATCAGTAAATCCGGATTCGATTACACCAGAAATTTCGCTAGCGCAGCGAATTTACTTGATCGGCTTTACAACGACAGTTTGGTTTCGACTGATCCTGATTTTAAAGCCATGGGTGCTTTAGCTGGATATTTAGTTTATGGAGGCTACTATGCCGCCAATCACGGCTATTCTGATCTCGTTGAATATATTTTAAGGCAGAGCATTGGCGAAGCCACTGTAAATGTCAGAAACGCCGTAGCGACCACCATATTCAAGGCTAACTCGGTTGTTCTTGGCCGGTTGGACAAGATTCATACCGCAGATCTTAATACTCCTCCGGCCGCCGGTGAAGGGTTATTGAACCGGGCCTGGATCGGCGGGTTCGGATCCTGGTCCAAGCAGGATGATGACGATGATGTAGCCGGTTACAAGTATGATGCCGGCGGATTCGCTCTGGGTTATGATCGGACCTTCGACGGAGTTCCCGGACTGGTCCTTGGCGCATCCATGGCCTTCTCCTTCGGCGAAATCAAAGTAAACCATGATATGGGCAAGATTGACACTGATACGTTCAGTTTAGGCATCTACGGCAGCTATAAGTTCGACAACGGTCTCTTCCTTGACGGTACAGTTGCGTACTCCACTGCTGACAATGATTCTACAGTTAATGTGCCTGTTTTAGGCCGTAAGTCCGGTTCCTTTGACATTGATTCCTGGCAGTTCGGAATCAGGGGCGGCTGGATTCTGCAGGCCGGCAATTTTGAAATTACTCCCTCCATAGGAGTCCGTTATTTGCATATGAAACAGGACGGCTGGAGAGAACATTCAAATGTCAATCGTGTGCTTAACTATTTTGACGGTTATAATGACGACTTAGTTGATATACCTCTTCAGGTAAAAATCAACACCACCATTGATGCCGGTGACGCTAAAATCACCCCGGAACTGCGTCTTGGCTGGACCTATACGGCTAAAGAGCTTGACAACAAAGTTAATGTGGGTTTTGTCGGCTACAGAGGCACTATGCCGATTTGGGGCATAACCCCGCCCCGCAGCACCTTCCAGGTCGGCGCCGGCTTAAAAGTTAAGATCAATGACACGGTCGATGTCTTTGCCAACTACGATCTTGATGTCGCCTCAGACTACTACGATCATAAAGCTTCGCTCGGCATAGGCTTCGAATTCTAATCCTAATCTTTCCATAACCTAGACGGAGGGGATATATATCCCCTCCGTTATTTTTGACAGGGACATGACATCTGTAAAAGCCCGCATGGCGGCTGATATTCTGCTCAGACTATCCAGAAAGATCCGGCCTTACTGGCCTGAGATAGGCCGCTCTTCCCTATGCGTTCTGGTTTCATTATTAGCGGTCGCTTTTTCGATCTGCGTTCCGGTGGTTCTTCAGGGGAACCCTTGGTTTACCTGGCCGGCTAATTGGCACTATGCTGATTCCGGCACTCCGATGATTGTCGGAGCGGACGGGTATTTTTTTCTGAGCCAGGCTTCCAAAGCGGTTTCTGAGGGATTGTCTCTCTCTACTCCTGCCCTGTCCGTACTGGCCGTGATTCTCAGGTTTATTACCCAAGCCTCCATGGAGAATACGGTCTTTTATGCCAATCTTGTTTTTACTGTCGGCTTTGCTCTTCTTATAAGGGCCTGGTTCATAAGGCTAGAGGCCAGTTTCTCATTATCCATTCTAGCCTGCATTATTCTTTCCATTATGCCGCCCTGGGTCCAGCGGACCGGCCCTGTCTGGTTCGATACAGACCCGGCTATAGTATTTTTTTGGCAGCTGGAGATTTTTGCTCTAACTCTGGCTGCTGATTTAAGCCGCAGTTTTAAAACCCGGTTGAAAGATTTTGGGCTGGCATTCATAGCCTTTATATTTTTAGTTTGGTTTTGGAATTCAGGAATTTTTCTTGGAGGCGTCATAACTTTAGGCTACTGGCTTATGTTTGCGACTCCCTGGAAACCGCTCTGGCGGTATAAGGCTTTTCCGGCCTTGGTAACCATAGCTGTTATTTGGTTTGCCTTAATTGTTTTTTTGCCTGAGCAGTATGTACCGTTCCCTACTTCCCTGGCTCTGGAAATCAGATCTAAAGGAGCCATGGTCTTTGGTGTTGAAAGGCACTTTTTTTTCACTTCAATACAGGAGTTAGCTCCAATCAGTTTTCCTGACTTGGTAGCCCGTATAGGCGGATTTAAGGTATCAGGAGTTATCATCCTTATTTCGGCGGCAGGCGCTTTTTTTGCCCACCCTAAATTTAGAATGCCTTTGGTTCTGGGATTGTGTTTCCTGTTTGCCGGACTGAGCTCCCAAAGGCTGATTCACATAGGCTGCTTCTCTCTGGCCATATCTGTGGCCTTGCTCCCGAAAACTTTGGATTTTATTTCCGATAAATTCGTCAAATTTACCTCTAAGCTGAAGATTGCTGTTCCTCCTCCGCCTGTTTTTGGACGCATATCTGATACCTTTAGCCTGAGCACATTTTGGGCTAAAGTTCCTCGGTTATCAATACTGGCTGTTCCGGCGATAATCGTAGTTATCCTGAGCTGTGCCTGGTGGACAGGACACCACTCTTTCCCGCTTCGATGGAACAAGCTTCATGATGAACTCTTTTCCCCTTTCAGGGAATCGGGAATCAAAGGAGCTTCATTCTGCAATTGGTGGGATGACGGGTACTTTATTATGGCCAGGTCCGGGCAGTCGGCTTTTTTTGACGGCGGTTCCCAGAATCCGGATACGACCTATGCCGCCGCTCGTCCGTGGTTGATGCTTGACCGGGTAGCTGCTGCCAGATGGATGAGGTTCTTTTCCCGCCGAGGATTAAATGGTCTGGAACCTTTAGAAAAAATCTGGGGCAAGGAGCAGGCTTATGCTGTACTGGAGAGGTTTTTCCTGGCGCTAGAACCCAATGGCAGCCTTCGGCCAGGAGCAACTTATTCAGGCAACCTTGAGGCTGATTTGGCCCGTCTTCCCGGTGGTCATACTTGGCTTTTCCCTGAAGGCAGAGTTTTTGTCTTTTTCCCTAAAGATATTTTTGGTATTTCCGCTTGGTGGATAGCCATGGGGAACTCAAGACCGGCCGATAGTAACTTGGTTCGCATGCATTTCAGTGAGATTAGCCGCAATGAGTTTCAGCACAATAAAGAAACCGGAAATGTGACTTTAGCTCAAAGCGTGATAAATCGCGGTCAAACCAGTATCGGCAGCGCGATAGATGCGGCAGTGACCCCTATCAGTGGTCCTCCTTGGACTGTTTTGAACCTTCCAGGCCCATATATTGTTTATAACTCAGCTTACAGCACAACTTTTATTGTTGATCAATTTGGCCTTGTTTCTTTGCCGCTTTATCTTCTGCTTCCAGGCGGACCGGAATTGCCTAATTTCAAACTGGTTAAAGTAAATTATCAAGCTGGCGGCATTTGGGAGGTTTTGCCTTGAATGATCTTCCTGAACACCAAAAAGTGGCGGCAATTATCCCTTGTTACAAGGTAAAAAAACATATTTTATCTTTACTTGAGAGGATGGGACCTCTTTTTTGGAAGATTTATGTAGTCGATGATTGTTGTCCTGAACTAAGCGGCCAGTTGGCTAAAGATAATTGTTCGGACCCTCGGCTAGTGGTATTAAAGACTCCAACTAATCTGGGAGTTGGCGGAGCGGTTATGACCGGCTTCAGACAAGCTCTGGAAGATGGGGCCGATATTTTGGTGAAAATTGACGGTGACGGCCAAATGGACCCGGAGCTGGCCCCTTTTTTTACTAAACCTATCGTTTCCGGCCAGGCTGACTACACCAAGGGGAATAGATTTCATAATCCATCAGATGTCGTTCAGATGCCTGTATTCCGCTTGGTCGGCAATGGCCTTATTTCTTTTGTAAACAAACTTTCCAGCGGGTATTGGAACATCTTTGATCCGACTAACGGCTATTTAGCCATATGCGGAAAAGTTGCTGCTCTTTTGCCGATGGACAAAATAGCAAAAAGGTATTTTTTTGAGTCAGATATGCTTTTTCGCCTTAATCTTTTAAAAGCCGTTGTTACGGATATTCCAATGAAAGCGATTTATAGAGATGAGGTTAGTAATTTAAAAATTTCATGCGAATTATTCTCTTTTATTTCTGGTCATCTTAAAAATACGTGTAAAAGAATATTTTATAATTATTTTCTTCGTGATGTTACCTCAGGTAGTTTTGAACTTGTGCTAGGGTTGATTTTATTTTTATTTGGATTTATATTTGGTTTAAGTACATGGATCGAAAATGCCGGCCAGGTTTCCGCCACTCCTAGCGGAACAGTTATGTTGGCAGCCTTGCCGATTATTTTGGGTTTACAGTTTCTATTGGCTTTTTTAAATAACGACATATATTCTGTTCCAATTTCTCCGCTTCAAAATAAAATTTAGGGTTAACTCATACTGAATGGCTTTGTTCTTTTTGTTGAGATGGTTATAATCATGAATTATCCTCTGATAAGTATTCTTTCTGTGTTCAAAAATGACAAAAAAATGCTTAAATTAGTAATGAATTCTGTTCTTGAACAGAACTATCCTTATGTTGAGCATATTATAATGGATGGAGCTTCAACGGACGGTTCTGCTGATCTGCTGAAACAGTATGAGGAGAAATACAAACAAAAAGGGTACGGGTTCGTTTGGAAGTCGGAAGAGGACAGGAACGCTTCTCATGCTTACAATAAGGCTGCTGCGATACTTAAGGGTGACTATTTTATTCAATTTTCAAATGTCTTTGTTTCCGAAAATTCACTGAAATTTCTGGCTGAAGAAATAATAGACAGTGGATGCAACGGAGTTGCCGCCGGATATATTTTTCAAAAAAACGGGCAGGTAACAAGACGATGGAGTGGCAAACAATTGCCCTGGAGATGGGGCTGGATGTGCGCTACTGAAACTTTTTTAGTCTCAAGCAAATCATTAGCAAAATATACTTTGGCGGAGGAATCTTTTAAGCGCTCCTACGACTATAATTTTCAGCTTTCTCTCTTTACTGACCCTGATTTTACCATAAAATCAGTGCCTGTCCCCGTAACTATTTTTATAGCTGGCGGGGAAAGTAACAGCGGTATTAGGAATAACTTAAAGTGTATCAAATATGATTATATAGCTTTAAAAAACCATAAAGTTTTTTTTCCGATATTTACAGTTCTAGGTAAATGTATGATGGCTTTTTTTGGTTATTTATTGGCATCTAGATCTAAATTGTCTCCTGAATTAGATAAAAAAACACATGAATGAAAAATATTAGCATTTTAAGGTCTTTTTTATTTAATTCTGGTGGGTCAATTGTATATTTATTATCTCTTTGGATTTTAACTATACTTGTTGTTAAACTGGCTAATGGATATAGTGATGCTGGCAATTTAGCTCTTGCCATTAGCATTACTAATATTTTTAAAGTATTTGCGACATTTAGTATACGTAACTATCAAGTTTCTGACTTAAAGAGTGAATATTCTGATGGAATATATGTTTCATCAAGAATTGTTACGGTTATTATATCGCTTTTTCTATGTTTTTGTTATACTCTATTCTTTGTAGATACTTGGTATCAACGTGGAATAGTTATGACTTTTATGCTTTTTATAGGATTTGAATCTTTTATTGATGTTCTTAATGGTATAGAACAAAAATATGGGAAATTAGATTATGCTGGACTTTCTTTAGGTTTCAGAGGAATTATTATTCTTTTAACATTTAGTGTTATATTTCAATCATTTGGGCTTTTTTTTTCTATATTAGGTTTTTCATTTTCTACATTAGTTTTTTCTCTATTTTATGATATTAAAAAATCAAGATATCTTTCTCGATTTAACCTTAATTTTAATTTTAACAAGATATGTCAGTTGCTTAAAGTTTGCTTTCCTATCGCTCTTCAAGGAATTTTAGTTGCCTGTTTACTATCTCTGCCAAAAAATGCTCTTGAATTGATGGAAGGCACTGATTCGTTAGGAATATTTAATTCTGTTACGATGCCCGCTTTTGCGATTCAAGTATTCTCATATTTTATATTTGCACCTGTAATTAATATCTTAGCTAATTATTTTATTAGTAAAAAATATAATCAATTTAGAAAATTATTTTTATTTATTTTTTTTATGATTATATTTTGCTGTGTGATTTTGTATGTTTTAGCTAATATATTTGGAGACTTGATTCTTATTCGGCTTTTTAATAAAGAAATAGCAAAGCACGCTTATCTATTAAAAGGAGCAATGATTGCTTCCTCTTTAGTAGCTATAGATGTCTATTTAGTCACTATTCTTACGATTTTTCGGAAATTATTTGTTATTTTAATATCTCATATCATTGCTTTTAGTGTATGTGTATGTTTTATCAATTATTTTATATATTTTTATGGATTAAATGGTGTAAATTTAGTGCAAATTTTTTGTTTAAGTATTGTTTGTGCGATTCAGTTAATTGTAGGATTAAATTTTATATTGGCAAAACATAAGTTTATAAATTCAATTTAATAACTTTATAGTCATAAAATTGATGGTAAATATTTATAAATTTTTTAAAACACTTTAATTTTATAAAATTATAATTTAATCAGTTTTCACATTAAAATATAGATTATTATTACATCGCTTTTTGTGGAATATATAAATTAACTATTGATGGTATCTCAAATAAACAGATGTAATAATTTTTTATTTTCCGCTTTGACTCTTTTGCGACACTAGTAATGCTGATAATTTCGTAAAATAAAATTATAAGTCCATTTATTACTACTAATAATAGAACAAATATTAAAATTATTGTATAAAATTGGACTGTATTGCTGTCTAATTAAAGTAATGTGTTGTTTTATAAAAATATGATGGTTGTAACTCCATTTATGTAAGATGTCTTTAGGAATTATTTGTTTTTATCTGAATAAATACCCAACAATGTCTCACGAAATCTTTTTAACCTGCTCCTCTATCCACACGTAAGTTTTTTCCAAGCCGGAACGCAACGTTTGGGTGGGCCTCCAGCCAAGCTTTTGCTGGATCAGGTTATTGTCTGAGTTACGGCCGCGGACCCCTAGCGGCCCTGGAATATGATGTTTATTTATCTGTTTGCCGGCAATACCGGCCACAATGTCAACCAACTGATTAATCGTAACCATTTCATCAGAACCAATATTAACGGGTCCGTGCCAATCAGCTTTTAAAAGCCGGTTGACACCCTCAACACATTCATCAATATACAAAAAAGACCTGGTCTGGTTGCCGTCACCCCAGACCTCAATAGTGTCCCCGCTTTTAGCCATCGCCACCTTGCGGCAAATAGCGGCCGGGGATTTTTCACGTCCGCCGGTCCATTCGCCTTCCGGTCCGAAGATGTTATGGAATCTGGCAATATGGACATCCATGTCCTTGTTGCGCAGATAGGCCAGATAGAGCCTCTCGCTGAACAGTTTTTCCCAACCGTACTCACTGTCGGGAGCAGCTGGGTAGGCACTGTCCTCTGCGCAGTTAGGGTTGTTGGGATCGACCTGATTATATTCGGGGTACATACAGGCGGAAGAAGAATAAAAAATTCTTCTATTGTTCCGTCTCCAGGACGCTTCCAGCATATTGAGGTTAATTGTGGCTGAATTGTGCATGATATCAGCGTCATTTTCACCGGTGAAAACAAAACCGGCTCCGCCCATATCAGCTGCGAACTGGTAAATCTCATCAAAGTGGCGGTCCACTGACTGGAGACAGACAGAAAAATCGCGGAGATCGCCGATTATGAAATCATCAGCCGTAGTCGGACCAAAATGGGGATAGTGCAGATCAACCCCTCGCACCCAAAAGCCCTCTTTTTTTAACTGGTTAACCATATGGCTGCCAATAAAGCCGCCGGCGCCGCAAACTAAAGCTGTTTTCATAATTCAGATCCTAATTAGTTAAGTTAGTAAGAAAATTAAAATATAAATAATAAAATTATGTTAAAAAAGACTAATATTTTATATAATATTAGCTCATAAAATATATAAAATTATACTATAATTTTAAGTAAAATACAAAATTTTACCTCTCAATTGAGCATTTTAATCCGTCGCTTTAGGTTACCTTTTTTTGATATTAGTCAAAAAATTTAATATATATAACACTAAATATTAAAATTTTGTTAAATTAAAAGAAACAGAAATGAAAAAATTTCAATTTATTTTGTTTTGAAAAATTATTTCCTCAATTTCTGAAACATATTTTTGGACATCTGATTTCAATCCCCTGGTTTCTAAGTTCAACCGCAAAAGAGATTCAGTATTGGAAGGTCTTAAATTAAACCGCCAGTCCGTCATTTCCATACTTAGACCGTCAGTATGATTTATCCGGTCAGCTTGGTTTTTATATTTATGTTCAACAAAACTCAATAA